>NZ_JBWKRC010000002.1:843091-1013518 GCF_059419085.1 Mesorhizobium sp. GW821-FHT07A06 | reverse complement strand
TGCCGTCATGCGAAAGATCGTCGTTACCCTAAATGCTAGACTAAGGGACGCCGCCATTTCTCAGAGTTGATGACGAACGCGTTGGGTGGCTTCGGCTAATTCCAGATGCCGGGCGCTGAACCAACTCAAACCGCACGGCCCGCCTCCTACTTGTCGAACTTGCGGATGGCTTCCGCCGTCACCGGCGTGAAGAAGTTCACCAGGTTGCCGTCGGGGTCGCGGAACAGCAGCGAGCGGTTGCCCCAGGGCATGGTGGTCGGCTGCTGCACGGTCACGTTCCTGATCAAGTCGGACAGCCTGGCGAATTCGGCATCGACGTCGCCGACGCGGAATTCGAGGATGGCGGTGTGGTTGTCGGCGGGGCGGGCGATGTCGCCGCCGAACAGCATCAAGGTGCGCGTGCTGCCGATCGCCAGCGTGCAGGAAGGCGTCGCCAGTTCGGCGAAGTCCTCGGTGTAGACCGTCGCCGGCATGCCGGTAATCTCGCCGTAGAAGCGCACGAGGCGCTGGACGTCGGATGTGATGATGCGGACAGAGACGAAATTCATCGCAGGGCTCCTTGATCGTCGAAGCCGCGGCCGGGCTCCCAGCCTCCCTATAGGCCAGGCCTCCTGCCAGCTTTCCGTCAGGAGAGAGATGCGGGCTTCACGCCTCCGGTTCGGACCATGTCGGCGGCAGGCCGAAGGCGGCGAACAAGCCGGCGCCGAGCGGGCCGACATAGACGGTCAGCGAGGCGATGGCGCCTTGGGCCGGCTCGATGACGTGCAGCGATTGCGCGCGCCATTCCGGATCCTGGCGGCGCCGCGCATAGATCGCGACGGCGGGCTGGCCGTTAGCCCGCGTGGCCACGGCGCGGTAGCCGGTGAAATTGCCCCAGACGGTCTTGAAGAAATCGTGGATCGCGGGGCGGCCCCGGTACCAGTCGTGCCACGGCGGCATGTGGTAGGTGGCGTCCTCGCGCAGCAGTTCGATGAAGCCGTCGAGATTGGCGGCCCGCCAGGCCCTGACATAGCGTTCGAGCAGCCGGCCCTCTTCGGGGTTGGGTTGCGATCGCTGCAAGGGACGTCCCTGCGGATAACGCTTGCCAAGTGTCGCCCGCGCCCGCTGCAGGGCGCTGTTGACCGAGGCGGTCGTGCCGCCCAGCAATTGCGCCGTCTCCAGCGCCGACCAGCCCAGCACATCGCACAGCAGAAGCGCCGCGCGTTGCCGGGGCGGCAGCAGCTGGATGGCGGCGACGAAGGCCAGCCGCACGGCTTCGCCGGTCTCGTAGCGCGCGTCCGGGCCGGGCTCGCCATCGACAAGGTCCGGCAACTCGGCGTCGGGGTAGGGCTCCAGCCAGGAAAGCCCGGCGGCCGGCCCGGCGGCGGCGGGCCCTTCGGTCGGCGGCCGTGCGGGCTCTTCGAGAACGCGGTGCGCCGACGATCGTGCCTTTATGGCGTTGAGGCAGGCGTTGGTGGCGATCGTGTAGAGCCAGCCGCGCGGCGAGCCGCGCCCGTCGAATTGCATGCGGCCGCGCCAGGCCTTGAGGAACGTTTCCTGGACGAGATCGTCGGCCTCGTGCAGCGAACCCATCATCCGGTAGCAGTGGAGCTTGAGTTCGCGCCGGTGGGCCGTCGCCAGGCGCTCGAAGGCCGGCCGGTCGAGAACCGGCCGGCCTATCCGATCCTGGGGCTCGGAAGCGCCGGGAGCGTCTGTCATGTCGAACCCGCCATGCTCATTGCGGCCGGCATCCTGCGCGCCTCACGCGGCGGCGGCAAGGCCGCTGCCGCTCACCGTGAAGGCCGTGCCCGGCATCTTGCCGCCAGCCATCGCGACCACCGCGCGCCCGACATCGGCGGGTGTCTGCACATCGCTCATGCTGGCCAGGAAATCGGCCGGGCTGATGCCGAGATAAGCGGAGACGCCCGCTATGCCGCGCTCGCCGACGCCGGTGCCGGCCATGATGCGCATCGGCGCCAGCGCCATGAAGCGCAGGCCAAGGCCAAGCCGGTCGGCTTCCTTCTGGCTGTGGGCGGCAAGGATCATCTGCATGCGCTTGGCGCCGGAATAGCCGCCGGAGTTCGGCGGGCCGCCGCTCAGCGCCGCGCCGCTGGAAATCAGCACCACGCGGCTGCTGGGCTTCAGCCGGCCCTGGAGGGCGGCCCTGCAGAACAGGAACGAGGCCCTGACGTCGGTCTCCCAATTCGCCGAGAAGTCTTCCCAGCTCTGGTCCTGGATGGGGGCCGACGGGGCAAACGCGCCGGCCGAGATCACCAGCACGTCCGGCTCCAGCGCGGCGAACACCCTCTCGGGCACGGTGTCGTGCGTGGCGTCGGCGGCCAGCGTCCTGACCCCGGACGCCTCCCAGGAAAGCTCCTTCAGGGCTTCCGCGCCGCGGGCGACGGCGAGCACGGTCGCGCCTTCACCCAGGGCAGCTTCCACGATCGAGCGGCCGACACCCCGGCTGCCTCCGACCACGACGACATCTTGACCTTGCAACGATCCCATGGATCACCTCGCTTTTCCGGCCCGGACAATTCCGGCGCCTGATGATCAGGACAGTCGAGGCGGGTGGAAATCATCGGTGCGACGGTAAAAAATCTTTTGCGGGCGCCTGTCGGGCGGCTCTCATTCGTTCGCGGGTTTGCCAGGGGCCCGATTGGGGCGATAAACTGGACGGCCCATCGTCGATCTCTTGGGCGCAACGGTAACTGGGAGGAATGGATGATGACGACTTTGTTCGTGAGACATACCGTGTCCGACTACAAGGCCTGGCGCAAAGTCTATGACGGGTTCGCGCCGGTGCAAAAGGCCGGTGGCGTGAAAGCCGAGACCGTCTATCAGGCGGCGGACAACCCCAACGACGTCACCGTGACGCATGATTTCGCCAGTGTCGCCGAGGCGCAGGCCTTCATCAAAAACCCAAAATTGAAAGAGGCGATGGCGAGCGCCGGCGTGGTCGGCGCGCCAAGCATGTGGATCACCAACAAGGCTTGATTGATCGCCCGGCCTGTCCGATTGCACATGCGCACTGAACGGCCCAGGCCGCTTCCGGCCTGGCCGGTGCGACGCTGTTCGTCCGTCGGAGGCGCCAGGGCAGATTTATTGTAAAAACCAAAATGCATCAGCGTCGTATCAGGGCTCTATTCTGATAATCAAGAATTGATTGGACGTACTGCTTCCGTGATTGGCCGTTTGCTTGGCGTCATCATAGCGTCGTCGGTGGAGAATTCATCGGCTGAGGGGGTGACATGGTTTTCCGTACGACAAGTGTCATTGCGGGGCTTGCGCTTCTGGGATTTGCGGCCTTCCCCGCGGCTGCCTACACCCACTCGTCCACCTACCAGAAGACCGCGCTTTCGGGTCAGGAGATCTATGTCTTCGGCGGTACGACCCTGAACCCGGACTGTTCCAGCGCCGGCAAGGATGACGTGCGAGTGGTCTCCGGCCCGAGCCATGGAGATGTAAAACTCGTTCACGGCAAGGTGCATCCGTCTTATGCCAAATCGAACGAGCGTTCAAAATGCAATGCCCGCATGGCGGATGGCGTCAAGGCGCTTTACCGGTCGAAACCCGGTTTCACGGGGTGGGACCAGGTCACGTTCTCGGTCCACACCTATGAGGGCAATGCCTTCAGATTTGTCGCCAACATCAAGGTCGAGTAGCGGCGGTGCCGCAACCGCCCGCCTCTCGGCCGGGAGGAGACTTCATGCAGCCAGGGAGATCGCTGAAAGATGGTGCGTAAAACCGCAGGCTTCGTCGCCGCATTGACGGTTCTGGGATTGGCGGCCTGGCCCGCGGCCGCGGGGACGGAGAGCTATCGAAAGACGGCGCTGTCCGGACAGGAGATCTATATCCTCAGGGATGTGAGCCTCAATGAGGATTGTTCGAGCGCGGGCGCCAACGATGTCAGGGTCATCGCCGGCCCAAGCCACGGCAAGGTCAGGCTTGTGCACGCAAAGCTCTATTCCGGTTTCCCCAAATCGAACGAGCGCTGGAAATGCAACACGCACAAGGTCGATGGCATCAAGGGGCTCTACCGGTCGAATCCTGGGTTCAAGGGGCATGACGAGGTCACGTTTTCGACCCATACCTATATGGGAAATGCCCATAAGACGGTCGTGAGCATCGACGTCGAATAGCGCTTCGCGACCTCGCCGCTCAGCCCGCCAGAAGCGCCAGTTCCTCCGGCGTCAGATGCCGCGCCGCGCCCTTGGCGAGGTCGCCCAGCGGCAGCCGGCCGATGGCGATGCGGATAAGGCGCTTGACCTCGATGCCGTGCGCGGCGAGCAACCGGCGTATGTGGCGGTTGCGGCCTTCATCGAGCACGATCTCCAGCCAGGCGGTGCGGCCGCCGCTGCGCAAAAGCGCGATCGAATTGGCCGTCAGGGTCTCGCCGTCGACGGTGACGCCCGCGCGAAGTTTGTCCAGCATCGCTTCATCGGGCACCGCGCCGATCTGGACGTGGTAGGTCTTGGGCAGGTGCGAGCCCGGGTCCATCAGCTGGTTGGCGAAATGCGTGTCGTTGGTCATCAGCAGCAGGCCTTCGCTCGCCTTGTCGAGGCGGCCGACCGGCGAGACGAAAGGCAAATCGAGCCCTTCCAGGCAGGCATAGACGGTGTCGCGCTGCTGCGGGTCGTCGCGGGTGGTGACCAGCCCGCGCGGCTTGTTGAGCATGACATAGACCTTGCGCTCGGCGACCACATGCTCGCCATCGACGACGATGCGGTCGCGGCCGAGGTCGACGCGCAGCGAGGCATCGCGCACCACCTTTCCGCCGACGCGCACGCGGCCCGCGGCGATCAGCACCTCGGCCTGCGTGCGCGAGCACAGGCCGAGCTTGGAGAGCGCGCGGTTCAGGCTGACGCCGGCTTTGGACGGCCTGCCGGTGGGTGGTGGTCTTGATGCCATGCTGATCCGGGTCGGTCGGTTGCATCGGACAGATGGCACGGGTGATGTGGGCATCGCAAGCGGACCTCATGTTGCCACAATCGGACAATGCGATAGAGCCAGCATCAGCGATGGATCCAACAAGTTGACGAGCGCCGTATTTCCTGCCGCCGTGCTACTTGCCGGTATGACGGTGCCGGCGTGGGCCGATGCGGTATGCATGGCTAACATCGGGCGGCTTGAACCCGGGCAATATGCCTGCCTGAGGGTCGGCGGGGCGAGCCACCTGGCCCGCTGCGAGGTGAACCTCAATATCCTGTCCTGGAAACAGGTCCTCGACCATTGCCCGGGGGGCGATCCGGCGCCGGGGCCCGCTCCGGCTGCATCGGTCTGCCGGGCCAACGGCCAGTTCATCCCGGGCGGCGGTTTTGCCTGCCTCGTCGTGGCCGGCGGCGCGCACCTGGCGCGCTGCGACACCGTGCTCAATGCTTCGTCCTGGACCAAGGTTCAGGACGGCTGCCCCGGCCCGCCGCTACCTAAAGTCATTCCGGATTCGCAGATGCCTCCATTGCTCGAGCATCCGTTGTCTGGTCCTCGACGCCTGATTGAACGATTGCGTGACGCGCTTTGATGTCGGTAAAGGCGAGATTGGCGTCGACATCAAGGTGAAGGACGTTGTCTGAAGTTGACCTTATGGCTCAATGGCATCGCCTCAACCACCCACGCATCGATGCGGGCCTCGACTGTCGGGCGTCTACACCGCCGTGCCGACCAGCGCGCCGATGCCGGCGGTGAGCGCCATGGCGAAGGCACCCCAGAAGGTGACGCGCAGCGTTGCTCGAAGGATGTTGGCTCCGCCCGCCCTGGCGCCGATGGCGCCCAGCAAGGCGAGGAAAAGCAGGGACGCCACCGAGACCGCCAGCACCAGCATGGAGGCGGGCGACACCAGCACCATGAGCAGTGGCATGGCCGCGCCCACGCTGAAGGTCGCCGCCGAGGTCAGCGCCGCCTGGATCGGCCGCGCCGTGGTCATTTCGGAAATGCCGAGTTCGTCATGGGCATGCGCGGCCAGAGCATCCCTGGTCATCAGCTGCTCGGCGACCTGGCGCGCCAGGCCTGCCTCCAGCCCGCGCTTGACGTAGATCTGCGCCAGTTCCTCGCGCTCGAATTCGGGCTGGGACCTGAGTTCCTCGCGTTCGCGGGCGAGGTCGGCATTCTCGGTGTCCGACTGGGAGCTGACCGAGACATACTCGCCAGCCGCCATCGACATGGCGCCCGCCACCAGGCCGGCTATGCCGGCGACCAGAACCTGCGAAGTCGGTGCCGCGGCCGACGCCACGCCGACGATCAGGCTGGCGGTCGAGACGATCCCGTCATTGGCCCCCAGCACGGCGGCGCGCAGCCAGCCGATGCGTGACACCAAATGGTTTTCGACATGCAGGCGGCTCATGCTTTTCTCCGGATCGTGCCTTCGAGTTTCGTGGCGACGGCGACTGTATTGGAAATCGTGCCGTATTTGCGGACGTTCTTGTGCAGCAGCTCCAGCCGCTGGTCGGTTTCATCGGTGTCGACGACAAGCTCATAGTCGATGGAGGCAATCCCCGGCGGGCTGTCGCGCCGAACGGCATGCAACGCGACCCTGACGCCGCGCAGCTTGAAACCGAGCATCGGGGTGACGCGCTCGATGCCCTTGATCATGCAGGCGCCAACGGCCGCCAGAAGCAGTTCGGCCGGATTGAAGGCATCGGCCCGGCCCTCGAGACAGGTGTCGAGAACAAGCGCGGCGTTCTTGGTCGTGGCCACGCTGCCTCGCGCATCGGTCCGTCTGGCTTCAATGCTGTATTCGAACATGGTGCCACCTGCTTTGCAGCCCGCCTGGCGGGCGCCGTTCCGGTGTTTCTAGCCTCTTTGCAGGAAGCTGAAGTTGATCCAGGTCAGAATCAGGTCGCCCTGACCCTTTTTACGTGCGCAGCACCCGGTAGATCGCGGGGATGACCAGCACCGTCAGCAGCGTCGAGGAGGCCAGGCCGAACAGCAGCGAAATCGCCAGCCCCTGGAAGATCGGGTCGGTCAGGATCACCGCCGCGCCGATCATGGCGGCAAGTGCTGTCAGCAGGATCGGCTTGAACCGGATCGCGCCGGCCTCGATAAGTACCTCGCGCAACGGCCTGTCGGGCGACGCGGCGTGACGGATGAAGTCGACCAGCAGGATCGAATTGCGCACGATGATGCCGGCCAGCGCGATGAAGCCGATCATCGAGGTGGCGGTGAACGGCGCTCCGAACAGCCAGTGTCCGCCGAGGATGCCGATGAAGGTCAGCGGGATCGGCGTCAGGATCACCAGCGGCACCTTGAACGAGCCGAACTGGGCGACGACCAGGATGTAGATGCCGAGCAGGGCGACGCCGAAGGCCGCGCCCATGTCGCGGAAGGTCACCCAGGTGACTTCCCATTCGCCGTCCCACAAGAGCGTTGGCCGGCTTTCATCTTCCGGCTGGCCATGCAGCGAGATCGCGGGCTTTTGCAGTCCGGTCCAGTCCTGCGCGTCGATGGCCTTGCTGACGGCGAGCATGCCGTAAAGTGGCGCCTCGAAGCTGCCGGCAAGCTCGGCTGTCACCATTTCGGCGGCGCGGCCGTTGTGCCTGAACACCGGGAACGAGGCGCGCTCCGGCGTTACCCGCACGACATCTCCGAGTTCCACCACGCCGCGGCCGCCGGGCAGGACATTGGCCGGGATGGGCGTGGTCAGGAAGCGCTCGTCGAGCGTCCTTTCACCCTTCGGCCGCTCGATGCGGATCGGGATCGGCTGGCGGCCACCGCCGCGATGCGAATAGCCGACGGTCTTGCCGCCATTGAGGATGGCGAGCGTGTCGAAGACGTCGCTTTCCTCGACATGGAAGAACTCAGCATCGTCGGTGGAAATCGTGGCGCGCAGCCGGCGTGCCGGCTGTCCCCAGGAATTGTCGACGTCGACGATGAAGGGCACGGAACGGAATGCCGTTTCGATCTTTTCGGCGACCTTGCGGCGCGTGTCGCCGTCGGGTCCATAGACCTCCGCCAGCAGCGTTGCCATCACGGGCGGACCGGGCGGCGGCTCGACCACCTTCAGGCTGGTGCCTTGCGGCACCGGGATCGTGGCGATGCGCTGGCGCACGTCGAGCGCGATCTCGTGGCTGGACCGGGTACGGTTCGTTTTCGGCAGCAGGTTGAGCGCTACGTCTCCCTGCCGCGGCTCGGTGCGCAGGACGGCATGGCGCACGAGGCCGTTGAAATTGAAGGGCGCCGCCGTTGCGGCATGTGTCTGCACCGACCGGACCTCCTTCAGCTCGAGAACCCTGGCGGCGACGGCCTGTGCAACCGCATCGGTCGCCTCGACGGAAGATCCTTCCGGCAGGTCGATGGTGACCGACAATTCGGACTTGTTGTCGAAGGGCAGGAGCTTGACCGTGACATGGTCGGTGTAGAACAGCGCGAGCGAGCCGAGCGTCAGCAGGCCGACGACAAGCAGGAAGGCCCAGCTCGCCTTCTTCGAGGCCAGGATCGGCCGGGCGACGGCGGTGTAGGCGCGGCCGAGCGGGCCGCCATTGCCATGATCCCGATGGGCATGTGCCGGCGCCCGTCCGGCGAGTTTGAGCATCAGCCACGGCGTCACCGTCACCGCGACGAAGAAGGAGAAGATCATCGCCGCCGAGGCGTTGGCCGGGATCGGGCTCATGTAAGGCCCCATCATTCCCGAGACGAACAGCATCGGCAGCAGTGCGGCGACCACGGTCAAGGTGGCGACGATGGTGGGGTTGCCGACTTCGGCCACCGCCTCGATCGCTGCCTGCCGGCGGTCGCGTCCGCCGCCCATGGCCCAGTGCCGCGAGATGTTCTCGATCACCACGATGGCGTCGTCGACGAGGATGCCGATGGAAAAGATCAGCGCGAACAGCGAGACGCGGTTCAGCGTGTAGCCCATGACGCGCGAGGCAAACAGCGTGAGCAGGATGGTCACCGGGATGACGACGGCCACGACCATGGCTTCGCGGCGGCCGATGGCGACCCAGACCAGCACGATGATCGAGATCGTCGCCAGGCCGAGATGGTAGAGGAGCTCATTGGCCTTGTCGTTGGCGGTCTCGCCGTAGTTGCGCGTCACGTCGATCGCCATATCGCCAGGGATCAGTCCGCCCTGGAGCAGGGCGACCCGGTGCAGGATGGCGTCGGCGACCGCGACGGCGTTCGATCCGGCGCGCTTGGCGATGGCGAGCGTGACCGA
Source organism: Mesorhizobium sp. GW821-FHT07A06 (assembly GCF_059419085.1). Classification (NCBI taxonomy): domain Bacteria; kingdom Pseudomonadati; phylum Pseudomonadota; class Alphaproteobacteria; order Hyphomicrobiales; family Phyllobacteriaceae; genus Mesorhizobium; species Mesorhizobium sp. GW821-FHT07A06. Next base: position 1,004,388 of record NZ_JBWKRC010000002.1, on the reverse strand, counting down.
CGGCACGCGCTCCACGCCGGCGCCAGCCCTGGTGACCGTGGACACCAGCGCATCACCGGTGTCGGTGGCGAAGGCGACGTCGGCGACGTCGCGAACATAGACGGGGCGGTTGTCGCGCGAGGTCAGGAGCAGGTTGCCGATCTGGTCCGGCGAGGCCAGCGTTTCGCCGGCGACGATGTCGATCTGCTCGCCCCGGTCGCGCACGCGTCCGGCCGGAAAGGCCTTGTTGGCGCCCGACACCTTGGCGGCAAGCTGCTGCAAGGTGACGCCGTAAAGGGCGAGCTTTTCGGGGTTCGGATCGACGCGGATGATCTCACCGGTGTCGCCGACCAGGTAGGTCAGGCCGACATTGTCGATCTTGGCGATCTCGGTGCGAAGTTCGCGCGCGATGCGGGTCAGGTCGTTCGGCGTCATGCGCGCGGCCGCCTCCGCCTTCGGCGACAGTGTCAGCGTGACGATGGCGACGTCGTCGATGCCGCGGCCAACGATCAGCGGCTCGGGCACGCCGACGGGAATGCGGTCCATGTTGGCGCGCACCTTGTCGTGGACGCGCAGCACGGCGGCGTCGGACGAGGTACCGACGACGAAGCGGGCGGTGACCATCACCTGGTCGTCGCGCGTCTGCGAATAGACATGCTCGACGCCGTCGATGCCCTTGACGATCGTCTCCAGCGGCTCGGTGATCAGCTTGACGGCATCGTCGGCCTTCAGCCCGTCGGCGCGCACGAAGATGTCGACCATCGGCACCGAGATCTGCGGTTCCTCCTCGCGCGGCAGCGTGAGCAGCGCCACCAGCCCGAAGGCGAATGCGGCGACCAGGAACAGCGGCGTCAGCGGCGAGGCGATGAAAGCCCGCGTCAGCGCGCCGGCGATACCGAACGAGGCAGGACCCTTCATGGCGTGATCACGACATCGCCGGCCGCGAGGCCTGTCAGGATCTCGACATAGTCGCCGTCGGCGCGCCTGGTCCGCTCGCCGGCGACCACCGCCCGTTCGGCCTGTGTGCCGCCGGCGGTGACGCGGACGAAGTCGATGCCCGAGCGGGTTGCGATCGCCGACGCCGGCACCAGCAGCGCGGAGCGCTCGGCGACCGGCAGCTCGACCAGGACACGGGCATCGATGAAATTGGTATCGAGATTGTCGACCTCGACGTCGGCGATGACGCGGCCATTGTCGATCTGCGGATAGATCTTGGCGAGGCGGCCGGCGGCTCCCTTGCCGCCGGCATTGATGCGGATGGCGGCTCCCTGCTTCAACGACGCCGCGTAACGCTCCGGAACGGCCAGCCGCAGGAACACGCCGCCGCCACCGATGGTGGCGACCACTTCACCAGCCATGATGACGGCGCCGCGCGTCACCGGCACGGTCAGCACGCGGCCATCGCCGGGAGCAAAGACATCGCCTTCGGCGCCCTGCTGCACGATCACCGAACGCTGGGCCTGGGTCGCGGCAAGCTGGTTGCGCGCGACGTCGACCTCGGTGCGCAGCTGGTCAAGACGCTGCGCCGTCATGACACCCTTGTCGACCAGCGTCTGGCCGCGCGCGAGTTCGGATTGCGCGGTGTCCAGCTGTGCCCGCAGCGCGCGCAACTGGGCGTCCAGCGCCGCGACCTGGAAGGCGATCTTGTCGTCCTGAACGGTGGCGATCTTCTGTCCCGCCTTGACCGCTTCACCCTCGGTGACGGCCAGGTCGACGATCAGCCCGCCGATGCGGGCGCGCGCCGGAACGGTGTCGCGCGCCTCGACACGGCCATAGACCGCCTTCCATTCGGTCACGGTCGTCGGCGCCAGCGTCAGCGTGCCGGCAAGCGCTGGAGAGGTCGCCAGCAACACGGCGACCAAAAGGGGCATGCGCATGCGGGTCATCCTTAGAATGCGCATCCCGGCTTGACGCCGAGCTTGCGGAAGACCATCGCCGCCGGACAGAAGCCGGTGAACGCCGATTGCAGCATGTTCAAGCCGACGAAGACCGTCAGCCAGACAAACAGCGGCGAGACAAAGGCGGTAAGCACCACGGACAAAAGCACCATGGTGCCGGCGAAAGCGAGAACGGAACGGTCAAGGGACATCGTCATCTCCATTTGTATATGATCATATGCAAATATATGAATGTTATAATTGGCCGCAAGGAGTGGCGCCGACTTTTCCGCCGGCGGTTGCGGGCCTTCGTTTGGGCCGCCAGCCGCCGTCCGCCCGAGGGCCAGCCGCGGTGGCTTGCCCCGGTCAGGCAACCGGTACATCCGGCGCCGCCTCGACCTTGATCTGCTTGAGCTTGTCGATGCCCAGCGCCTGCAGTGCGAGGCGCTCGTAGAAGGGCTCGGATTTGCCGGTCCTGATCTTGTGCAGGAAATACTTCTCGAAGCCGACCTTGGCGGTGTGCACCCATTTGCCGGAGGACGACCAGTTGACGTTGCGCGGCGGGATCTGCGGCTGCGCCACGAAGGCGACGCCGGAATCGCCGAAATCGGCGAGGCAGACCGCATTCCACGTGCCCTGGGCATCGGGCTCCTCGCCCTTCACCAGCCGGCCTATGTTGCGCGCCGTCGCCGTGACCATGGATTCGATCATGAAGCCGGTCTTGGGCACGCCTACCGGTACAGGTGTCTTGCCGATCGGCGGGATGGCGACGCAAACGCCGACCGCGAATATTTCGGGGAAGGCCGCGTTGCGCTGGTGCTTGTCGACGACGATGAAGCCGCGCGGATTGGTGAGGCCCTCGATGCCGCGCACCGCCGCCACGCCACGGAAGGCCGGCAGCATCATCGCAAAGGCGTGCGGCAATTCATGCGCCTGCCTGACCGACCCATCGTCGGCGATTTCCTGGACGAACATCTTGCCGGGCTCGACCTTGTCGACCCTGGCGTTGCAGATCCACTTGATGTGATGCTGGCGCATCTCGCTCTCGAGCAGGCCCTTGGTGTCGCCGACGCCGTCGAGGCCGAGATGGCCGATATAGGGTTCCGAGGTGACGAAGGTCATGGGCACGCGGTCGCGCACCCTGGCGTCGCGCAACGCCTTGTCGAGAATGAAGGTGAATTCGTAGGCGGGCCCGAAGCAGGACGCGCCCTGGACCGCGCCGATGACGACCGGACCCGGCCTTGCGACAAGCGCGTCGAAGGCCTCCCTGGTCTTGAGTGCGTGGTCGATGTGGCAGACCGACTGGGTGTTGTGCTCCGGCCCGAGGCCTTCGATCTCGTCGAAAGCGAGTTCGGGGCCGGTGGCGATCACCAGATAGTCATAGGAGACGGATGAGCCGTCGTTGAGTTCCACCGTGCGTTCGGCCGGGTGGACGCGCCTTGCTCCTTGCGGATGAAAACCGATGTTGCGCCGGGCGAGCACCGGAGCAAGGTCGATCTCGACCGCCTGCCTGTCGCGCCAGCCCACGGCGACCCAGGGGTTGGATGGCACGAATGAATAGTGGCTGCCATTGTTGATTACGGAGACCTTGTGTTCCCCGGCCAGTTCGTCGCGAAGCTCATAGGCCATGATCGTGCCCCCCAGTCCGGCACCAAGGACGACAACATGCGCCATGCTCTTCCTCCTTCGCGGCGTGGCCTTTGGCGCAACGCCGACATTGCGGTTCCCACGTAGGGAACGGCATTAGCTGATCCTGCGCCGTTGTGGCCGGCCGCGACTTGATGCGGATCAAACAAGCGCGCTGGCGTGACTCTCCAGCGCATCGATCCATCGGCTTGACAGGCGCCAGCGTCAGGCTAGTATTATTTGTAACTCTTAATATGATAATGTGTTCATATGCGCAACATAAAATTAGCCGAACTGGACAAGCAGGCGCGCGAAGCGTCCGAACTGCTCGCCGCGATGGCAAATGAAAAACGGCTGATGATCCTGTGCCATCTGCTGGACGGCGAGACGAGCGTGAACGAACTGGCCGAACTGGTTGCGATGAACCAGTCGGCGCTGTCGCAGCAGCTTTCAAAGTTGCGCGCGCTCAAGCTCGTGGACACGAGGCGCGACGCCCAGCAGGTTTACTACCGGTTGGCATCGGTGGAGGTCGAGCGAATCCTGCAGACGCTCTACGGCATCTATTGCGATCCGCTGACAAGGATCGCCAAGATCGGCAGCCGGTAGGCTGCCGACCGGCAGCAGGAACCGCCTTATGCCGCTTGCTCGGCTTCGCCGCCGATCCCGTTCAGCACATCGATCGCCTCGCGAGGCAGGTCGAGTTCGGCCGCCGCAAGGTTCTCACGGAGATGGCCGACCGACGAAGTGCCGGGGATGAGCAGGATGTTGGGCGAGCGCTGCAGCAGCCAGGCGAGCGCCACCTGCATGGGGGTCGCGCCAAGTTTGCGGGCGACATTGGCCAGCGTGTCCGACTGCAGCGGCGTGAAGCCGCCAAGCGGGAAGAAGGGCACATAGGCGATGCCGTCGGCGGCCAGCTTGTCGATCAGCGCGTCATCCTCGCGATGCGCGATGTTGTACTGGTTCTGCACGCAGACGATGTCGGCGATGCCGCGCCCCTGAGCGATCTGAGCGCGGGTGACGTTGCTCATGCCGATATGGCGCACCAGGCCCTTGCGCTGCAATTCGGCGAGCGTGTTCAATTGCGGCTCGAGCGATCCTTCGGCGGGGCCATGGATGCCATGCATGGAGCGCAGGTTCACGACCTCGATCACGTCCAGGCCAAGATTGCGCAGATTGTCATGCACGGCCTGGGTCAGCTCCGGCGGCGACATTGCGGGGAGCCACGATGCGTCGGCGCCGCGCCGGGCACTGATCTTGGTGACGATGGTGAGGTTGGCGGGGTAGGGATGCAGCGCCTCGCGGATGATCTGGTTGGTGACGTGCGGGCCATAGAAATCCGATGTGTCGATGTGGTCGACGCCGCTGGCGATCGCCTCGCGCAGCACGGCGAGGGCGCCGCCATGGTCTTTCGGCGGACCGAAGACGCCCGGTCCCGCCAGTTGCATGGCGCCGTAGCCGAGGCGCTTCACGGTGCGGTCGCCGAGTTTGAAGGTTCCGGCCTTGCTGATGTCGGTCATGGGTCTCATCTCCTTTGGATCGGCCTAATGTAGACAAAGCGCGCCTGCACGATAATATGGTGCAATCGGCACACCCTGTGCGGAAAGGCGAACAATGGCGACGGATCTCGGCGACCTCCAGGCGTTCATGGCGGTGGCGCGCGCCGGCGGCTTTCGCGAAGCGGCGCGGGTGGGCGGCGTCAGCGCCTCCAGCCTCAGCGAAACGGTGCGGCGGCTGGAGAACGGGCTCGGCGTGCGGCTGTTCAACCGCACCACGCGCAGCGTGGCGCCCACCGAGGCCGGGGCCCGGCTGCTCGAGCGGCTCGGTCCCGCGCTCGGCGAGGTCGAGGCGGCGCTCGACGTGGTCAATGGCTTTCGCGGACGCCCGGCCGGCACGCTGCGGCTCAACGTGCCTGTCGTCGCGGCGAAACTGGTGCTGCCGCGCCTCTTGCCGCCGTTCCTCGCCGCCTATCCCGAGATCCGCATGGAAGTGACAGCCGAGGACAGTTTCATCGACATACTGGCGAGCGGCTGCGACGCCGGCATCCGCTATGACGAGCGGCTGGAGCAGGACATGATCGCCGTGCCGATCGGCCCGCGCCGGCAGCGCTTCGCCACCGGAGCCGCACCGGCCTATCTCGACAGGCGCGGCCGGCCCGAGCACCCGCGCGACCTGCTCGACCATGCCTGCCTGCGCGGCCGCTTCGCCAGCGGCCTGACGCCGGCCTGGGAATTCGAACGCGACGGCGAGGTGGTGAGCGTCGAACCGACCGGCCCGCTGCTGGTCAGCACCGGCACGGCAATGGCCCTTGCGCTCGAGGTGTCGGTTGCCGGCGGCGGCATCGTCTCGCTGTTCGAGGACTGGCTGCGGCCCTATTTCGACGATGGCCGGCTGGAGCCGGTGCTGGAGCCCTGGTGGCAGGAATTTTCCGGGCCGTTCCTCTACTATCCCGGCCGCCGCCTCACGCCGGCACCGCTGCGCGCCTTCATCGACTTTGTCGGCACGATGCGCTGGGGGTGACGGGCGGGCATCGTGGCGCCGGGTGTGACGGCTGTCTTGCCCGGTGATTCGCCTGTCGCATGCTTGCCTCGTCGAACCGAAGCGGTGATGAAGGAAAGCGAGCCTTTCTCATATTTTCGTGCCCGACCTGTCGAAGGGACCTTACGGATATTTATGCCAGCGGCAATGCGGGGGAAATTTCAAATCTCCATTGTTTCGGGGGAATGGAGTCGTTTCAATGAACAGGATCGCGAAAACCTTTCGAATTGTGTTCGTGCCGGTTCTGAGCGTGGCGCTTGCAATCGTCGCGATACCGATCGTTGCGCTTGTTGCGACCATGCGGAGGCTTCGTCGGCAACACCGTCATGGCGATGTCGTTTCTCGCTTCACTCGAAGAGCCCCGGCCGCACGGTCCGCTGTTCCTCCCCCCATTGAGACGACCTATACCGTCGTTCATTCGTCGTAGTGCTGTCGTCGTCGTGCTGTAAATGCCCCGGCGAACGCCGTCATCTGTATTGCAGCCGGCGCTTAGGGACACAAAAGCGACAAGAACGTTAGGCGAGGAAGCTGGGAAGCGCCCGTTGAGCCATGGGCTTTCGGGATGAAGGATACGGGAGTCTCGCTGCCGAAGGCGGGCCTTGCCTGCAAACGTCCGGCCCCAGCGAGCATCAATCTTGAAAACCCTTATCGTGAGCCCCGCGAGCTCCGACAAGACCGAGGACTTTTTGAACAGTATGATTCCGAAGCCTGAATTCCCCAATCCGAGCGCTCTGGATCCCACAGCCGATCCGATGACCGCACGGGATGCGCGCTTGCAGATGTTCGGCTTCTGGGGGCGCTACCAGCATTTTGCCATGCCCGTCGCGGGCGTGGCCATAGCGGCAATCACCGTGGTGGTGCTGCAGCGGTTCTTGAATGACCTTTCGCTCGACCATGTCCTGCAATCGGCGCGAAGCATCCCCGGCAAGCACCTCCTGGTCGCACTTGCGCTTACACTTTTGAGTTTTGCCGCTGTCGCCTTTTACGACGTCGTGGCTGTGGAGACGATCGCGCCAGGCCGCGTCCCAAAGCTGTTGTCGGCATGCGTCGGTGCCGCGGGCTACGCCATCTCCAATGCGCTGGGCTTTTCGCTGCTGACAGGCGGGATGCTGCGCTATCGCATCTATGCCGGCGAAGGCATCGCCTTGTCCGATATCGGCCGCATCATCGCCACCTCGTGGCTAGCGATCTGGTTCGCTTTCACCGTGATGATCGCTCTTGCCCTGGTCCTTGACCCGGCTCGTACACCGTTTGTCGACCAGCTTGATCCTCGCCTGGGCTTGACGCTCGGCATCGCACTGATGCTTTCGGTTGGTCTGCTGGTCGGGTGGCTGTCGCGCGGCGAACGCACGCTGACGATGGGAAAGTTTTCCATCAAATTGCCCAATTCACGCGGCGCGCTGACACAGATCGTGGCCGGCCTGGTCGACGTCTGCGCCGCCGCCGGAACGCTCTACGTGTTGATGCCTGAGACGGTCACCACCGGTCCAGCTGTCTTTGCGCTTGTCTTTGTCGTGGCGACCATCATCGGCATCGCCAGCCACGCTCCAGGCGGTCTCGGCGCCTTCGAGGCATCGATGATCGCCGGCCTTGGCCTGGGCAACAATCCGGATGCTATCGCAGCTCTTCTTGCCTTCCGTATCATCTATACGCTTTTGCCCTTTCTGGTTGCCGCCATCGGTGTCCTGTCGTTCGAGATCTACGCGCGGCACGCCGAAGTGTCGCAGCGGGTGCTCTACGCAGGCCGCGTCCTGGAGCCTCTCATCCCGCCGCTTGCCGCCGGCGCGACCTTCCTGGGCGGGATAATGCTGTTGTTTTCGAGTTCCATTCCAGGTGCTGCCGAACGCCTCGACCTCCTGTCCGACCTGCTGCCGCTGCCATTCATAGAGGTCTCGCACCTGGCGGCCAGCTTCGCCGGCATTGCAATGTTGATCCTTGCGCGGGGGCTGGCGCGGCGGCTTCAGCAGGCATGGGCGGCCTCGCTCATTCTGTTCGTCCTGGGGGCCGCCTTTTCGATCGGCAAGGGTCTGAATTGGGAGGATGCGAGCGTCCTCCTGATCCTGTCGACAGTCCTGATCAGCTTCCGCAAGGCTTTCTATCGCCGCCCGATCGAGGGGATCGGAACGCTGTCATGGGGCTGGCTCGCCAGCGTCATCAGCATCGTCGCCATCTCGATCTGGCTTGGGTTCTTCAGCTATCGCGACATAGACTATTCCAATCAACTGTTCTGGCAATTCGCCGTCGACGGCGACGCTCCGCGCTTCCTGCGCGCCAGCATCGTGATCCTGATCGTTACGGCAGCGGCGGCGCTTCACACGGCCATCAATCGAAAAGCCATCGACCGCAAACAGCGCGCCGAAATCCCTACGGCCGTCAGCGCGATCGTCGCCGCCTCGAACGTGACCCATGCGGCTCTGGCAATGCTCGGCGACAAGCAATTCCTGATGTCGCCGGACGGCCGGGGCTTCATCATGTATGCGCGCTCGGGCGGCAGCCTTATCGCGCTCGGCGGGCCGATCGGGCCTGTCGCGGGCGACAGCAAGCTCGCCTGGGCCTTTCACGACCTCGCCGACCGTTGCGCGGTCCGTACGGCCTTTTACGGTGTGCAACCTGACCAATTGCCCATGTACCTGGACATGGGCCTCGTCGCGCTGAAGCTCGGCGAGGTCGCGCGCGTCGACTTGGCGGCTTTCAACCTCGACGGCCCACGCCGCCAGCCGCTGCGCTACGCCAATCGACGCGCCGAGAAGGATGGTCTGGTTTTCGAGATCGTCGAAGCCGCCAATGTGAGACCGCTTCTTGGCCAATTGCGAGAGGTGTCGGATGCCTGGCTCCAGATGAAGGCGAGCTCCGAGAAGGGTTTTTCGTTGGGCTATTTCGAAGACGACTATGTCAGCAGATTTGACATGGCCGTCATTCGTTGGCAGGGCCGCATCATCGCTTTCGCCAATTTGTGGGGCAGCGCCGACAAAAGCGAACTGACCGTCGACCTGATGCGCCATGCGCCTGACTCGCCCAAGATCGTCATGGACGCGTTGCTGACCAAACTGCTTCTTCATGGCAAGTCGCAGGGTTATCGCTGGTTCAATCTGGGCGCGGCACCGCTTTCGGGATTGTCCGCGGGCCGGCTGGCTTCCCGGTGGAACCGGTTCGGGTCCTTTCTCTACCGGCGTGGCCAGACCTTTTATCGTTTCGACGGGCTCAAGGCTTTCAAGGACAAGTTCGATCCCGTCTGGACCCCGCATTATTTCATATGCCCGCCCGGACTGGACACCATACGATCCTTGTTCGATGTCACCACTCTGATCGGCGGCGGTCCGATGGAACTCGTTCGGAAATGATTGCGTATTTCGCGCAGATGACGAAGAGCCGCGCGAGCTTGGTTCTGGCGGCTCTGGTCGTCGCTGCCGGCCTTGGCCTGGCGCTGCATTTCAACCGGACACGGGCCGTCCCGCGCCAGATCCGCGTTTCCGCCGAGCGTCTGGTCGATGTTCCCGTTCAGCTGCCGCAACAGGATCCGGTGGGGCTGGTCATCCTGTTCTCGCAAAAAGGCGGCATTGGTCAGCGTGACGTCGATCTGGCGGCCGCCCTGGTCGACAAGGGCTTGATCGTGCTGCCGGTCGACCTCGAAAAATATCGCAAGAGGCTGAGCGCGGCCGGTGGCGAGTGCATGTATCTCGGGTCCGATCTGGAGGCGCTTTCCAAGGCGGCCATCCGCGCCACCGGCGGCACCAGCTATTTTCATCCGGTGGTGGCGGGTATCGGCGAAGGAGGCACGCTCGCATATGCAGCGTTGGCCGATGCACCGGTGACGACACTGGCCGGCGCCGTCGCGCTCGAGCCGACGCGCAGCCTGGTTACGCCGCTGCCAACATGCCCGGGCGGCGCCGCACCGACGCCGGATCCGGCGGGCGGCTTCAACTATGCCCTCGACGCGGACTTGCCCTCACCCGCGACACTGGTTTCGGCCGCACCGCTTGCGGGTATTTCCACGCAATCGTCCGACAATGCGATGCGGGCAAAGGCGGTTGTTGTCGATAGCGTGTCCGGCCGCCTCGACGCGGCGGTTGAAGCCGTGGTTTCGATCGCCGCCAGCGATGCATCGTCAAATGACCTGCCGACCATCGATATCCCCGCCAGTTCGAAGCCAGATTCCCTTGTGCTGTTCTTTTCAGGCGACGGCGGCTGGCGCGACCTCGACAAGGTGATCGGCGATGAGATGAGCAAACACGGCGTTCATGTGGTGGGCATCGATTCGCTTCGCTACTTCTGGGCGGAACGCACACCACGACAAATCGCAAACGATACCGTATCCATGATCGACCGCGCTGATCCCTCGGGCAAAATGCCCGTTGCGGTCTATGGTTATTCATTTGGCGCCGATGTCTTTCCGTTCGCCTGGACCTTGCTGCCGAAGCGGATAAAGGATCGCATCCGGTTTGTCGGCCTCCTGGCCACCCAAAAGACGATTACCTTCCAGGTGACCGTTGGTAGCTGGCTCGGCGGTGGAGGCGACCATGTCGTCGCACCGGCGATCGCCACAATTCCGCGCGACCGGCTGCTGTGCGTCTATGGCGAGGACGAGGATGACACGGCCTGCACCGATCCCTTGCTTGCGGGGATCCAGACGCTGAAAATGAAGGGCGGACATCACTTCGATGAAAACTACCCCGCGCTGGCCAAGATTCTTCTTGCCCGCATGAAACCGCGAATGTCGTAGCACCGCTATCGCGGGGAGCGCTGACATGCTTCTGCCGCAACGTTCGATGCAAGCCGCCGGAATTTGCCCGCCACGGTCTCTTTCGACCAAAGGTCAAATGCCTGATGTAACACTTTGTTGTCATTGAGGGCCTATCGAAGAGCCGATCCGGCGAAAGCCCGGTATAAGGAAAGGACCAGCCATGGGTTCGCCCTGGTCCGAATTGCTGGCCAATCTCGCGGTCGTTGCGATGTTCGTTTCGGTCTGGATCCACACGCATGTGTGGCTGGACCGCAGGCCGGCCGCTGTAAAGGCCACGGCCTTCGGCCTGCTGATGGGCGCCGGCGCCATCATCCTGATGCTGACGCCCATGCAGTTGCAGCCGGGCGTCCTGGTCGATCTCAGGGCGACGATGATTGCCGTTGCCGGCTTCTTCGGTGGTCCTGTCGCCGGTATCGTCGCGGGGGTCATGGCCGGCGCCTACCGGACCTTCGAGGGCGGTGTCGGCGCCTTTGCCGGCGCGGTCGGCATCGCGGTCACCATGCTGGTCGGCATCGTCGGCAATCTTGCGCTCAGGGGCCGTTCGCCCGGCATGGGCGATATCATGATCCTGGGCGTCGCCGCCGCGGGCGGATCGCTGCTTGGCTTCAGCGTCCTGCCGCGGTCCGTCATCGAGACGGTTCTGCCCAAGGTGGTGTTCCCGTCCAGCCTGCTCATCTTTGTCTCCGTGGCGATGTCGGGGCTGGCGATCTACCAGGAGCGGCGGCGCATCGAGGCGCTTCGGTCGAGGCGCATCTTCAAGGCGGTGGTCGAGACCTTGCCCGACTGCCTCAACGTCAAGGACCTCGATGGGCGGTTCATCGCCGCCAATCCCGCAACGGCCGAGTTGATGCAGGCGGCTGATACCAAGGCACTCATCGGCAAGACGGATTTCGACTTCTATCCGCCTGAAACGGCGCGGGAATTCCGCGAGGACGAGCTTGCGGTGCTGGCATCCGGCGTCTCCTCCACCATCGAGCAGCGCTTGCATCATGAGGATGGCACCGATGCCTGGCTGGCGACGCTGAAAGCGCCGTTCCGCGACAAGGCCGGGGCGGTTATCGGCCTGATCACGCACAATCGCGACATCACCCTGCGCAAGCGGCTGGAGACCGAACTGGCGGAAAGCCAGGCCAGGCTGGGAGACGCGCTGACGCATATGGCGGACGGGCTGGTGATGTTCGACCCGGACGGCAGGCTGGTGCTGTGCAACGCCCAATACCGCGCCCTGTTTCCGAAAACGGCCGACATAAGGGTGCCCGGCGCCGACTACCGCGATATTCTGCGCGCCTCGGCGGCGCGCGGCGAAAGCGTCACGCCGCCCGATGCGGTCGAGGAGTGGATCGCCGACATCATGGCCATGCAGACGGTTGCCAACCATCGCCAGGTCCGGTTCGCCGACGGCCGCTGGCTCGACGTGCGGACCCGGCCGACTGGCGATGGCGGCAGCCTGAGTGTGTTTTCCGACATCACCGAGGCCAAGCAGGTCGAGGCCGAGTTGCTGGCGGCCAACGAGAAGCTGAACCTTCTGGCGCACCGCGACGGGCTGACCGAACTGTTGACGCGGCGGGCCTTCGACGAAGCGCTGGCGCGCGAATTCGGCCGCGGCCGGCGCACCATGGCGCCGGTCAGCCTGCTCATCATCGATGTCGACTGGTTCAAGCGCTTCAACGACCACTATGGCCATCCGGCGGGCGATGAATGCCTGCGCGCCGTCAGCCGCTGCATCGAGGCGACGGCGCGGCGGCCGGCCGACGCGGCGGCCCGCTATGGCGGCGAGGAGTTCGCGCTCGTCCTGCCGGAAACCGACGCAAGGGGCGCCTTCGTCATCGCCGAAACGCTGCGGGCCAAGGTGCGCGACCTCGGGCTCGCGCATGCCGGCAGCGAAAAGGGCGTTGTCACCGTCAGCATCGGGGTCGGCACGTTCGACGGCAGCGCTGATATCGAGATCGCCGATCTCCTTCGGCGCGCCGACGAGGCGCTCTACGGCGCCAAGGCCGCCGGACGGGACCGCGTGCATGGCTGGCGCCCGCATCTCAGCGAACCACGCTCGACCGCGCCCCAGCGCAAGGCGTGAGCCTTGGCTGTCATATCAACGTCATCGTCGGTTGCTATTAATCCATAAATCCGGATATATGGATTCATGGACAAGACAACATCATTGCTGGCGCTCGCCGCGCTCGGTCAGGAAACAAGGCTGGAGGTGTTCCGGCTGTTGGTTCGGGCCGGGGCCGAGGGGGTGCCGGCAGGCGAGATCGCGACGCGACTGGGCACTGTGCAGAACACCATGTCGGCGCATCTGAAAATCCTCGGCCAGGCCGGGCTGGTGCATGCCGAACGCGAGGGCCGCAGCATCCGCTACACGGCCGACATGACCGGGTTTCGCGATCTCTTGGCCTATCTGATGGAGGATTGCTGCAATGGCGCGCCGGAGCTTTGCCAGCCGATCATCCAGGCCGTGACCTGCAAATGTTGAGGTGGTCGGTTCGCCCCGCGGAAGCGGCTGGACGAGATCGGCGGAAGCCTGGCCAAGGCCGGCCGGCCCAGGAGGAATAGCGATGTCGGATCACATCCTGAATGCCGGCGAAACGGCGCAGCCGAGCATCGGCTTCGTCGAAAAATACCTCACGGTGTGGGTGGCCCTGTGCATCGTCGCCGGTGTTGTCCTCGGCCATTCGCTCCCGGGTGCGTTCGGCGCCATCGCGTCCGCCGAGATCGCCAAGGTCAACATTCCCGTCGCGGTGCTGATCTGGCTGATGATCGTGCCGATGCTGCTACGTGTCGATTTCGCCTCGCTGGCCAGTGTCGGCACCTATTGGCGCGGGATCGGGGTCACTCTGTTCATAAACTGGGCGGTGAAGCCGTTTTCCATGGCGCTGCTGGGCTGGCTCTTCATCGGCTGGCTGTTCCGGTCCTGGTTGCCAGCCGCGCAAATCGATTCCTACATAGCCGGACTGATCATTCTCGCAGCCGCACCGTGCACGGCCATGGTGTTCGTCTGGTCCAACCTTACGCGCGGCGAGCCGAACTTCACGCTGTCGCAGGTGGCGCTCAACGACGCGATCATGATCGTTGCCTTCGCGCCCATCGTCGGGCTGCTGCTTGGACTGTCGGCGATCACCGTGCCATGGGGCACGCTGGTGCTGTCGGTTGCCCTTTACATCATCCTGCCGGTGGTCGTCGCTCAACTGATCCGCCGGCGCCTGCTGGCGGCCAAGGGGCAGGGCGGGCTCGATGCGCTGCTGGCTGCCATGCAGCCCTTGTCACTGATTGCCCTGCTGGCGACGCTGGTGCTGCTGTTCGGCTTCCAGGGCGAGCAGATCATCGCCCAGCCGTTGGTGATAGCGCTGCTGGCGGTACCGATCCTGATCCAGGTCTATTTCAACTCCGGTCTTGCCTATATGCTCAACCGGCTGTCCGGCGAGCGGCATTGCGTGGCCGGACCATCGGCTTTGATCGGCGCGTCCAACTTCTTCGAATTGGCGGTCGCGGCGGCGATCGCGCTTTTCGGGCTGAACTCCGGTGCTGCGCTCGCAACCGTGGTAGGCGTGCTGATCGAGGTTCCCGTCATGCTTTCCGTGGTGTGGATCGTGAACCGAAGCAAAGGCTGGTACGAGCGGGGGAGTGCCGTCCGCCACGCCGCATCCAGCGAGAGGGCCCCGCAATGACCATCACCATCTATCACAACCCGGCCTGCGGCACGTCGCGCAACACGCTGGCGATCATCCGCCAGTCCGGCGAGGAGCCGGAGGTGATCGAGTATCTGAAGAACCCGCCGTCGCGCGAAAAGCTTGTCGAGCTGATCGCGGCAATGGGGATGACGCCGCGCGCGCTGCTGCGCGAGAAGGGCACGCCCTATGCGGAGCTCGGCCTTGGCGACCCCAAATGGAGCGACGACGAGATCCTCGATTTCATGCTGGCGCATCCGATCCTGATCAACCGGCCGATCGTGGTGAGCCCGCTCGGCGTCGTGCTGGCCCGGCCATCCGAAAGGGTGCTCGATATCCTGCCCAATCCAGACATCGGCCCGTTCACCAAGGAGGACGGCGAGGTTGTCGTCGATGCCGGCGGCAAGCGGGTCGTCTGACTTGCTATTTCGATATTTCTCGAAATAGCCCTTGACGAGTCCTGTCGCCGGCCGCATGCTATTTCCATGAAACTCGAACAAGCAGCGAAGCAGCTGGAAGCGCTCGGCAATCCGACGCGGCTGAACCTCTATCGTCTCCTGGTGAGGGCCGGCGAAGCGGGCCGGCCGGTCGGCTTCCTGCAGGAGAGCCTCGGCATCGCCGCCTCGACGCTGTCGCACCATCTGCACCGCCTGATCCTCACCGGGCTGGTCAGCCAGGAGCGGCAGGCGACGACGCTGATCTGCCGCGCCAACTATCCCATGATGAACGATCTCATCGGCTTCCTGGCCGACGAATGCTGCGCCGATGCGGCTTGCAATCCGGCGGCGGATGACGCGGCCGCCTGATTTTTTGCCTTTTATTTCGATAATACCGGAAGGATGGAAGCTATGGCCACGCGAAACGATCCGCCAATCGCCGTCATCGGCGCCGGTCCGGTTGGGCTGGCGGCCGCCGTTCATCTCATGGCGCGGGGCCTGCCGGTGAAGCTCTATGAAGCCGGCAGCGGTGTCGCGGCCAGCCTGCGGGATTGGGGCCATGTCCGGGTGTTCACGCCATGGCGCTATTGCATCGATCAGGCGGCCGGCAGGTTGCTCGAAAGCCATGGCTGGCGGATGCCGGACCCGGAAGCCTTTCCCACCGCCGATGAACTCGTCGCGCACTATCTCGAGCCGCTTGCCAGGCTTGCGGAACTTGCGCCGGCGATCGAGACCAATGCGCGTGTCGTGGCCATATCGCGCTGGGGCGCCGACAAGGTGCGCGGCAGTGAGCGCGGGACGCGGCCCTTCATGCTCGTCGTCGAGACCGCCGACGGCACCAGGCGCGACAGCGCACGGGCCGTCATCGACGCCTCCGGAACATGGCGCACGCCCAATCCTCTCGGCGCCGGCGGCATCGAGGCGGAAGGCGAGGCGGAGTTTGCCGACCGCATCGCCTACGGCATCCCCGATATCCTTGGCCGCGACCGTGCGCTCCATGCCGGCCGCACGACGCTGGTTGCCGGTTCGGGTCACTCGGCGGCCAACGCCTTGCTCGACCTTGGCAGGCTGGCGGATGACGAGCCCGGCACGGCTTTCATCTGGGCGGTGCGCGGAACCGACCTCGTGCGCATCTATGGCGGCGGCGATGCCGACCAGTTGCCGGCGCGCGGCGAACTCGGCGCCGATGTGCGCGACCTCGCCGAAAGCGGTCGCGTTCGGCTGGTGACGGGCTTTGCGACGCTTGCGATAAGCGAGCGCGATGGCCGGCTGGTCGTGGCGGGGCAAAGCGAGGAGGGCCTGATGCAACTGGGGCCTGTCGACCGCATCATCGCCGCGACCGGCCAGCGTCCGGACCTGTCGCTGACCCGGGAGCTCAGGCTCGATCTCGATCCATGGCTGGAAAGCGTCAAGGCGCTTGGTCCGCTCATCGACCCCAACGAGCATTCCTGCGGCGACGTGCCGCCGCATGGCCACCGCGAGCTCAGCCATCCGGAGCCCGGCTTCTACACGGTCGGCATCAAGAGCTATGGCCGGGCGCCGACCTTCCTGCTGCTGACCGGCTACGAACAGGTCCGCTCGGTCGCGGCGGCGATCGCCGGCGACATGGCGGCGGCCGACATGGTGCAGCTGGTGCTGCCCGAAACCGGCGTCTGCACGGTGCCGGCGGGTCGCTTGTCGAAGGGCTGTTGCGGCGGACCAGCGCCGGCGGCGACGGATGCCTGCTGCGCGGCGGATGCCGACGCCAAGGCCGCCGGCAAAGGCGGTTGCGGCTGCGCAGGCACCGGCAAGATGGAAGCCGCCGAGTGAGCGACGGCAAGATCCCCGCTTCCGCCATCTGGGCGCTGGGCGCCACGCAGATCATCGGCTACGGCACGCTCTACTACAGCTACAGCATCCTGGCGCCGGCGGTGGCGGCGGAACTCGCCTGGTCGCAGCAATGGGTGTTCGCCGTGCTGTCGGTGTCGCTGCTGGCGAGCGCCATCCTGTCGCCGTTCGCGGGCAGCCTCGCGGACCGGGTCGGGGCAGGGCGCCTGATGGTGCCGGGATCGCTGGCCGCGGCCGGCGCATTGCTGTTGTGCGGGCTGGCGCCGGGGCGTGCCGGCTTTGCCATCGGCGTGCTGGCCATGGAGCTTGCCTCCTGCTTCGTGCTCTACAGCACGGCCTTCGTCGCCATCGTGCAGCTCGGCGGGGCGCGTCGCGGCATCACCCATCTCACCTTGATCGCCGGCTTCGCCTCGACCTTGTTCTGGCCCCTGACGACGCTGCTGCACCAGCATCTCGGCTGGCGTGAGGTGCTGGTTCTCTTTGCCGCGCTCAACGCCTTTGTCTGCCTGCCGATCCATTGGTGGCTGGCCCGGCTCTCGCGCCGCACCGGCAAGCCGCGGGAGAGGGTCATCCCGGCGACATCAAGCCTGTCGGCCGCCGCGCCCGACCGGCGATGGTCGCCTCTGTTCATCCTGGTGCTGGCCGGATTTTCCATAGAGGGGTTCGTGCTTTCAGCGATCCTTGTGCGGATGGTGCCGCTGCTCACACTGGTCGGTCTCGGCGGGGCCTCGGTGCTGGTCGCCAGCCTGTTTGGGCCGTCGCAAGTGGCGAGCCGGCTGGTCAACATGCTGTTCGGCCGGGGCCTGTCGCAGACATCGATGGCGCTCGGAGCGACCGCCGCGCTGGCCGGCGGCCTCGCGGTGCTGCTGGTGGCGGCGCCCTCCGTTCCCGGCGCCATGCTGTTTGCCGTGCTTTTCGGATTCGGCTCGGGCCTGATGAGCATTGTCGGCGGCACGCTGCCGCTCGAATTGTTCGGCCAGGAGCGCTTCGGTTCCCATGTCGGCTGGATCACGGCGGCGCGCCAGTTCAGTTCCGCCTTCGCCCCGTTCGGCCTGACGCTGATGATATCAGGCCTCGGCGTCCTGCCGGCTCTGTGGCTCAATGTCGTGGTCGGCCTGTTCGGGATCGCGGCCTTCGCCGCCATCGCGTTGATCAGCCGGCAATCGCGCAAGGGTGCGCAGAGCGGCACGGCCGAGGTCGCGCCACACGCGGCTGGATGACCGGGCCGGGCCCCAGTCATCAGAATCCATGCCGGGGGCTGCCTTTGGTGTCGGGGCGACAATGCTCGGGCGGATTTCGCCGGTTCGACCCGCCGTCGGCAACGGAGGCGTTGCCTTTGGCTGTGTGCCGGTCAAAGCTGTCCCCCAGCGCAATTCTAGAGCGTTTCACCGTTTCATGGAAACGGCGAACCGCTCTAACTCTTTGTTTTGACGCAATTCAAGACGGAAAACCGCTAACACTTTTCCTGGAATTGCTCTAAAGCGTCCGCCCATGACTGGAATGTTTCCCGCCACCTCCATGCCCGACCGCGATTGGTGGGAGGCGCTTTGGCCAGACCCGTCGGGCCTCTTGCTGTCGTTGGGCGTCGAGCCAGGCATGACAGCCCTGGACCTGTGCTGCGGCGACGGCTATTTCACCGCACCGCTTGCGAAAATCGTCGGCGGCCGTGTCTATGCGCTCGACCTCGACCCGGACATGATCGTGGCGGCCAAGGCCGAGGTGAAGCGGCTCGGCGTTTCGGTCCTGAAGTGGATCGTCGCGGATGCCGGCGACGTCGCGGACCTGATCCCTGAAAAGGTCGACTTCGTGCTGATCGCCAACACCTTCCACGGGGTGCCCGATCAGCCGGCCCTCGTCAAGGCCGTCGCCCGTACGCTCAAGCCGCACGGCCTGTTCGCGCTGGTCAATTGGCACCAGTTGCCGCGAGAGCAAACGACCGTGCTTGGTCAGCCGCGCGGGCCCAGGACGGAGATGCGCATGTCACCTGAAGCGGTGTCGGCGGTGCTGGAGGCTGCCGGTTTCCGGCTTCTGCGAATGGTTGATCTGCCGCCGTATCATTACGGGGCGGTGTTCGAACACAAGGGATGATACGGAATCCGGCTCAGACGCCTGTCCAGGACTCCGGATCGGCCGCCAGGATGAACGCGCCGATGCAGCGGCAGAGGACATCGACATCGCGCATTTTCGGGCATCCGGGTCGATAGCGCACGCTTCCTGTCCGGGGCTATGCCGGGATGACATGCGGCCGTCGAGTGCCTCGCCCAGCACATACGTGTCCCGCTCGGCGGTGAAATGTGCGGTTGCCTAAGGTGGTCCGCAAGTGACCTTGCGGGAGGGCGCGCCTCCCGCCTCAGAACTTGCGCGGGTCGATGCCCTTGGTGCCCGGGCCGTAGGGGCTGGGATAGATCTCGCCGATGGTCATCAGTTCGATCTCGCCGTCCAGCGTCGAACCGATGATCTTGACCTCCGGATCGTCGCAGCAGAACTCCCAGATCACCTGCCGGCATTCGGCGCAGGGCACGCCCGAATAGGGACCGTGACAGACGATGGCCTCGATCTGGCGCTCGCCCGCCGCCGCCATCTGCATCACGGCGTTGCGCTCGGCGTGGACCGATTGCTGCAGGGTGACGACCTCGACATTGCAGGCGGCGAAAAGCCGGCCCGATGCGGTGCGCACGGCCGAGCCGACCTTGTGGTTGGAGTAGGGCGTGTAGGCCTTGTCGCGCGCCTGCGCCGCGGCGGTGACGAGCGCCTGGTCGGCACTCGAAAGCCTGTCGAAAGTGGTCTTCAGCATTGGTTTCTCCGCATCCGGGCTCCATCCCGCACTGATTCAGGATGGAGCCTTATCTCATTGCTTTTCCAAGTCTTCCGCTGGCTCAGGCCGGCTGCCGCTCCGATCGCGTGACAAGTCCCGCGACGAAGGGAACGACCGAGAGGACGAAGCCGACCAGCGAGGCTGGAATGCCGCCCGGTTCGCCCAGCAGCACCAGGATCGCGGTCGAGCCGGAGCCGATGACGATGGTCGCCAGCATCGACCAGGACGGGATGCGCCAGCCGAAGGTGGCCGACAGCACCGGCAGCAGCAGGCCCGGCACATAGACCGAGAAGCCGAGCATCAGGATGGTGACGATGCCGGGCACGCTGAGCGCCACGACCAGGGCGATGAGGCCGAGCACGAGCAGCAGGATGCGGCTGGTCCACAGCCTTTCCCGGTCGCTGGCATCGGGGCGCAGCCGCGAGATCACGTCGCGCTGCAGCGTGGTGGCTGTCACCAGCAGCGTCGTGCTCGCCGTCGACATCGCCACCGCCAGGAAGGCGGCGACCAGCACGCCGATGACACCATGCGGCAGAAGCTGCACCATCAGGTCGGGCATGGCGTTGACCGGGTTGGTGTCGGCCGGCAGCAGCGCCTTGGCGGCGACGCCGAGGAAGGTGAGGATGACGCCGAACACGGCCATGACGAGGAAGCCGTTGATCATGCCCCGGCGCGCCGTGTCGGGCGAGTTGGCGGAAAAGACGCGCTGGAAGCCGATCGTGTCGATGAAGCCGGCGGGCAGGAGCAGGAACCAGACGAACAGCGTCGCCGGCGGCACGTTGGCGAACAAATTGTAGAAGCCGGGAATGTCCCTGGTCGCTTCATAGATGTGCGGGACGCCGGGTCCGAAGATGACGAACAGAGGCGCCACCACGCCGATGACGATGAGGAAGATGACTGCCTGCAGCACGTCGGTTGCCACCACGGCGAGGAAGCCGCCGAGCATGGTGTAGACGATGACGACGAGGAAGGCGACGATGGCGCCGGTCTTCGGATCCATGCCGGAGAACAGGGTGAACACCATGGAGATGCCGAACACCTGAGCCGCCGCCCAGGCGAGATAGTTCCAGCTCGTCACCAGCGAGGCGGCGACACGCACTGAATCGGGATAATCCCGAGCGACGATGTCGGGCGTCGTCACATGCATGCGCTGGCGCACGATTTTGGCCAGGAAGATGCCCATCAACAGCAGGCCGATCGGGAAGGTGAACCACCACCAGGTGCCCGATATGCCGTAGCGCACGACCATTTCGGGCGTGCCGAACAGACCGGCCAGGCCCGTCCAGGAGGCGAAGGCGGAGATGGTCAGCCATAGCGGCCCCATGCGCCGGCCGGCGACGATGTAGTCTTCCTCGGTCTTGATCGAGCGGGCGAAGAACAGCCCGATGCCGGTGACCGCCACGAGATAGATGGCGACGACAGCTATATCCAGATTTCCCATTTCGTACCCCTTCACATGCAAAGCCGATGGCGCGCCGAACGCCTTGGGGCGCGCCGCGCTGCTGTCCGTTGCCCCTTCTCGTGGGGGCTTGACGACCCTCTGCAAGATTTGTCACATGCAAAAAACTTTTTTGCAAGTGCTGAATCTGAATCGTGATCGGAGACTTCGAATGACCCACGCCCAGGCCAATCCGGCGACCCCCGAGCTGGTCGAGCGCGGTGGCGCCCGCATCGCCTGGATCCGTTCGCGCATGGCGTTGCTGGCCGGACTGCGCGGGGAATTCCGCCGCACGCGGCCATTTGCCGGCCGGCGCATCGGCGTGTCGCTGCATGTCGAGCCCAAGACGGCGGTGCTGCTCGAAGTGCTGGCCGAAGGCGGCGCCGAGATCGTCGGCACCGGCAATCACGGCTCGACGCAGGATGATGTCGTCGCCTTCCTGCAGAGCCAGGGCATCGGCATTTTCGGCCGCCGCGCCGACTCGCTCGCCGACCATCACGCCAATCTGGCGCGGGTGCTGGACGCGCGGCCCGACATGCTGCTCGACAATGGCGCCGACCTCGCCTCCGGCATCGTCGAGCGGGGCAGGGCTGCATCCATACTGGGCGGCACCGAGGAGACGACCTCGGGCGGCGACCGGCTGCGCGGCGAACTGGCCGGCAAGGTGCCGTTCCCCTCCATCGTCATCAACGACAGCCCGCTGAAGGCGATCGGCGAGAACAAGCACGCGGTCGGCCAGTCGGTGGTGGAGAGCTTCATGCGCATCACCAACCTGATGATCCCCGGCCGGCGCTTCTGCGTCATCGGCTATGGCTGGTGCGGGCGCGGCATCGCGCAATATTTGCGGGCGCTGGGCGGCCGCGTGGCCATCGTCGAGATCGACGAGATCAAGGCGCTGGAGGCGGCACTCGACGGCTACCGCGTGGCGCCGCTCGCCGACCTCGCGCCGTGGGCGGAAGTGTTCATCACCGCCACCGGCCGCGCCGGCGTGCTGCCGGCGCAAGCGGTCGCCGTCATGCAGGACGGCGCGGTGCTGGCCAATTCCGGGCATTTCCCGTGGGAGATCGACACCGAAGGTCTCAACGCCATGACCACGTCCGCCACCGACCTGGACGGCACATTGCGGCGCCTCGACCTTGCCAATGGACGCCATGTCATCGTCGTTGCCGAGGGGCGCATGTTCAACCTTGCCGGCGTCGAGCCGAAGGGCAATTCGATCGAATCCATGGATATCGGCTTCATGCTGCAGGCGCTGTCGCTGGAGCGGGTGGCCAGGGCTGAGGGATTGGTGGGGGGCGCGCAGCCCGTGCCCGACGACATCAACCGGCGCATCGCCCGGCTGATGATGGCTACGATGGGGGCCGCCTTGTAACTATACTAGGCCCCTGATTCTGGATGATCCGGGAAGGTTGTGGGGCATGGCTGGCAAGACCGCGGAAGCGCCGGATTATTCGGTACCGGCCCTGGAAAAGGCGTTCGACATCATCGAACTGCTGGCCGAGCAGAAGGACGGGCTGAACCAGGGCCAGATTTCCGAAGCGGTCGGCCGCTCCATCCACCAGATCTACCGCGTGCTGCAGGCGCTGGAGCGGCGCGGCTACATCTTCCGCGACCGCCCGGCCGGGCTCTATTTCCTGTCGCCGCGCCTGTTCGAACTGGCACACCGGCACGAGCCGTTGCGTGGCCTCGTCCAGGCGGCGCTGCCGTCGATGCGGCGGCTCTCCGACGCCATCCAGCAATCCTGCAATCTCGGCGTCCACAATGCCGGAAGGGTGCTGATCCTGGCGCAGGTGGAAAGCCCGGCGGCGTTCGGCTTCCGTGTCCGCGTCGGCGCCGAATTTCCGCTGTTCGGCACCGCGACAGGCCGCACGCTGATGGCGTTCCAGCCGCAAGACAGAATCAGCCAATGGCTGCAAGCCTCTGGTATCCCTGACGAAAAGGCGGAGATGCACGATGCGCTTGCCCGCATCCGCGCCGCCGGTCATGAGGAGGTGGCGGACGGGCTGCAGCCTGGCGTCATCGATCTTGCCTTTCCGGTCATCGGGCCGTTCGGCCAGTCGGTCGCCGCACTTACCGTGCCCTATGTGGCGACCACCTACAGCATGCTCGACCTTGCCACCGTGCGCCGCCACGCGGCGGAGGCGGCGCGGGAGATCGCGCTGGTGCTGGCGCCCGAGCCGGCGCAATGACGCTGCCGGGGACGTCGCCGGCAAGCGGTTGCTTGTCATGTCCAACTGAGGACGATCCAGCCCAGCACCGCGTAGCGCGCCGTTTTGCCGATCGTGACCAGGACAAGGAAGCTCCAGAACGGTTCGCGCAACACGCCGGCGACGACCGTGAGCGGGTCGCCGACAACCGGCAGCCAACTGGCCAGCAACGACCATCTGCCGTAGCGATGGTACCATTTCGAGGCGGATTGAAGGGCGGCCGGCGTGACCGGAAACCAGCGGCGACCCGCCAAGCGCCGGACTTCCCGGCCAAGGAACCAGTTGATCACGGCGCCCAGGACATTTCCCGCGCTGGCGACGGCGAGCAGCAGCAGGGCCGAATAGGCCTTGCTGGCCAGCATGACGGCCAGAACGGCCTCGGACTGGGCAGGAAGGATCGTGGCCGCGACCAGGGCGCTCAGGAACAGGCCGGCATAGGCGCAAAACGCGGTCAGCTGTCTACCTGTGCGGATGGGTGCGGGATGGTGCCTCGCTACCCTCCAGGGCCGGATCTTGCAAGTGTGATCTGTCGGATGATGCGGCGCGCGAATGCGGTCGCTTTGACGGCCGGCCACGCCCGGCGTGGTCCCAGCCGCACCGCTGCCGCGACCGCGCGGACCCTGTACCCGTGAACGGTTTCGCCGGCGCCGCGCCCATCGTCAAGGCGATCGCCATCGATGCCGAGCCGGCGAAGGTCTGGCGGGTGCTGACGACGCCTCGAATGATCCCGCAATGGATGTCGGACGAGGAGCTGACCGTCAGCCTCGAAGGACATGAAGGCGGTACGATCGTGATACGCGGGCTGCTGCACGGCATGCAGTTCGAGAACCATGGCACGGTCCGCGCCTTCGAGCCGGAGAGGCGGTTCGCCTACAGCTACTGGAGCACGCTGTCGGCCTCGCGCCTGGCGGATTTGCCCGAGAACCACACCTTGGTCAGTTTCGCCCTGGCGCCGGCCGACGGCGGAACGCTGCTGACGCTGACGCTCAGCGACTTCGCCGAACCGGCGATCCGCCCGCATGCCGATCTCTATTGGGGCCCGACCTTGCGGATCCTGAAGGCGATCTGCGAAGGGCACTGATGACGGCGGTCAGTCAGCCGGGATGAAGCGCAGGGTGCCTGCCCGGCGCGTCGGCCTGCCGGTGTCGTTCGTATGATTGACGCCATCCATGACAGGCACCTCCGGGAAATCGAATGGGCTTACCCCGTCCAGGCAAGCCACGTTCACGGCATACAGGTTCTGGTTCGAGCGTCGTTGGTGGTGTGTGTATATCCCGCAGCGGGAACAGAAGAAGTGCTGCGCCGATCCTGTGTGGAAGCGATATGTCGTCAGGGCATCCTCCCCCTGGAGGATCTTGACCCCGCCCATTTCAGCCATGGCGACGACGGCGCCTCGCATCCGGCAGTAAGAACAGGTGCAGCGGCGGATCGAATTGAAGCCGTCGCTGAGCGTCGCCTCGAAACGCACCGCGCCGCAATGGCACTGCCCAGCCCGAAGGTTCGTGTCGCCCACCATGTTGCCTGTGTCTCCTGTTCGGTCACTTCTACGTCGGGTCCTGGCAGGAGGACAAAAACGTCTCGGCGGCGTTGACCGGCCAGTCGGCTGCCAGGCAGGTGCCAGCAGTGTCGTTGGCGGGTGACTGCCTAAAGGCTTTGCGCTTTGGGGTGCCGGGCCAGCGCGCGAATGCGGTCGGCGACCTTTCCGTCGATCGGGTTGTAGACGGTCAGGTTCAAATCCGGCCTGCCGTCGACCGCGAAGGACGAGTATTCCAGCTCGATGTCCCCCAGTTCCGGGTGCTTCAGGCGCTTTGTTCCGTCGCCATGGGCGAGCACGTCGTTCTCCCGCCACAGGGTGGCGAATTCGGGGCTGCCGTTGCACAGTTCGTCCACCAGCTGGGTGACCTCGGAGACCGCGCCGGCACGCGCCGCATCGGCGCGGAAGGCGCCGACCACGAAACGGGCGAGGTTTTGCCAATCGTGCTGCTTGGCGCGGATGTGGGGCGTGAGGAACATGAAGCGCAGGATGTTGCGCCGGCCGGCGGGGATGGTGCCATAGTCGGTCAGCACGACCTCCGCGGCGCGGTTCCAGGCAACGACGTCCCAGGTCGCTGTCTTGACCAGAGCCGGGCTGGCATCGAGCGTGTCGATGAGGCGTTGCAGCCGGGGGCTGACGCCCTCGTCGCCCCGGTAGCGGACCTCGGGCGGGCGGCCGAGCCCGAGCATGAAGAGATGTTCGCGCTCCGCCTCGGTCAAAAGCAGCCCCTTGGCGATGCGGTTCAGCACGTCGGCCGAGGGCGCGCCGCCGCGGCCCTGTTCCAGCCATGTGTACCAGGTCGGGCTGATGTTGGCGCGCTGGGCGACCTCCTCGCGGCGCAGCCCCGGCGTGCGCCGGCGGCCGGCAAAGCCGAACGACGCCGGGTCGAGCCGGGTGCGCCGGTCCTTCAGGAAGGCTGCGAGTGAACCGGGGGAAGGCATCCTGTCAGGCACCCTGTTAAAGATTATACCATGATAAGGTCACTACTTTAATGGAATAATAGACCGTTGATATTACGCAGGCAACCGCAGGAGATTTGCATGCGTATCTTTTTGACCGGCGCGACCGGCTTCATCGGCTCGGCGCTCGTTCCCGAACTCATCCAGGCCGGCCACCAGGTGGTCGGCGTCACCCGCTCCGAGGCAGGCGCCGAGGCGCTCGCCGCCGCGGGCGCCGAAGTGCATCGCGGCACCCTCGAAGAGCCGGAGGGCCTGCGCGACGGCGCGGCGAAGGCGGATGCCGTGATCCACACGGCGTTCGACCATGATTTCTCGCGGTTCGTCGAGAACTGCGAAAAGGACAGCCATGTCATCGCAGCCCTCGGCGCGGCGCTGGCCGGCTCCGACCGGCCGCTGGTGATCACGTCTGGCGTCGGCATGGGCAGCCCCGGTCATGGCCAATTGGCCGTCGAGGATGTCTTCAACGCCAGCCATCCCAATCCCCGTATCGCCTCGGAACTCGCCGGCAATGCCTTGCTGGAGGCCGGTGTCAATCTGTCGGTGGTGCGCCTGCCGCAGGTCCACAATCCGGTCAAGCAGGGGCTTATCTCGCCGCTCATCGAGATCGCGCGGCAGAAAGGCGTCTCGGCCTATGTCGGCGAAGGCCGCAACCGCTATTCGGCGGGGCATCTCCTGGACGCGGCGCGGCTCTATCGGCTCGCGGTGGAAAAGCGCCAGCCGGGCGCGCGCTATCACGCGGTCGGCGAGGAAGGCGTCGAAGTGCGTGCCATCGCCGAGGCGCTTGGCCGCGGCCTCAACCTGCCGGTCGTCTCGATCCCGCCGGAAAAGGCGGCGGAGCATTTCGGCTGGATGGCGATGTTCGCCCCCATGGACCTGCCTGCCTCGAGCGCCCTGACCCAGGCCCGGCTCGGCTGGCATCCGACCGGCCCGACGCTGATCGCCGATCTGGATGCGATGCGGGGCTGATAAAGCGGCATCAGCCGGGACTGACGGCATAGCGCAGGTGGATCAGCCCATGCGCCAGCGTTTCGCAGCTTGTCAGCGACAGCTGCATCTTGCCGGCGAGGCCGCTTTCGCCGAACTCGACAAAGCCCTGGTTTGCCGCCCGCGCATCGAGCGCGGGGGCGATGAGAAGGCTGAGCTCATCGACAAGCCCGACCGCGAAGAAGGAGCCGTTGATGCTGGCGCCGCCTTCGAGCAGCAGCCGGCGGATGCCGAGTTCACGCCCGAGCACGTCGAGCATGGCGGCGAGATCGATCTCGGCCGTTTCCGACACGATGTAGGACACGCCGTCGGCGGCGAGCTCGGCCAGATGACTATCGGCGACATCATGCCCAAGCAGCACCACGACATGGTCGCCGCCGACATTCGGCTTGGCGAAGTGGAGTTTGCCGGAGACATCGAGCGCAACGGCATAGGGTCCCGCATCGCGTTGCGCGAAATGGTGCGGCCGCTCGACCTTGCCGGCATGCGCCGGCGGGTGCGCCACCGCCTTGCTCATCTCGGCCATGGTGACGCGCCCGACGATCCAGGCATCGCCTTCGAGGTCGCCGTGGATCTGCTCATAGAGGCCTGACCACTCCGCCCGGGTTCCGTCCGGGCTGGTGGTGTAGCGGCTGGGGTGAAGGCCGCCGTCGAGCGAGGCGAGCATATGGCAGATGATGTGCGGCTTCATGATTTCTCCAGGGTGGACCGATCTTCAGGATGGACTCGGCGATTCAAATTAGGGTCGCGGCCCCGGAAAGGAAGCCGGACAGGTCGGTTTGGCCAAAAATCCGACAATTCCGATAATTCGGCGCCTGGCACTGTTATATCGATGTTGCACAAATGGTTGACCCTGGGTTAGCATCCATCTGCTGATGCCGATGGGAGGCAGTTTTTTGCAACGGCGATCAGCTGGAGCGGCATGCGCGATCGGGCGCAAGGAGGATGCTCCAACACTTTGAACCGACGCATGATCCCTTCCCAAGGCCGATCCCGGTCCTGGGGATCGTGCGTTCTTGTGGAGGAGGATCAACCATGAATAGACGTGAATTCCTGATGACGTCCGTGGCCGCGGGCGCCATGGTGCTGGCCGCACGTTCGGCGTTCGCCGAGGACAAGCTCACCATACTGGGCTCGGTGCCCAATCTCGGCTTTCCGTTCTTCGTGCACATGCTGAACGAGATCAAGGCGGAGGCGCAGGCGCAGGGCGTCAACCTGACCGAGAGCGACGGCCAGAACTCGGCCACCAAGCAGACCGCTGACATCGAGGCGGCCCTGGTGCAGAAGGTCAACGCCATCGTGATTTCGCCGCTCGACGTCAACGCGCTGGCTCCGGCCATCGAGGAAGCGGTCAAGGCCGGCGTTCCCGTGGTGACGATCGACCGCCGCGTCGACGGCGTCGAGGGCATACTGGCCCATGTCGGCGCCGACAATGTGAAGGGCGGCGAGGCGGAAGCGCAGGCGGTCGTGGCGGCGTTCCCCAATGGCGCCAAGCTTTTCCACCTGCAGGGCCAGCCGGGCGCCGGTCCGGCCATCGACCGCAACAAGGGCGTCCACAACGTGCTCGATCCCTTGAAGGACAAGTACCAGATCATCTTCGAGCAGACCGCCAACTTCGCCCGCGCCGAGGCGCTGTCGGTGACGGAAGCCGGCCTTGCCGCCAACGGCAAGCCGGACGCCATCATCTGCGCCAATGACGACATGGCGCTCGGCGCGCTCGAGGCGTGCGCGGCGCGCAACTTCACCGACGTCAAGATCTATGGCTTCGACGCGCTTCCGGAAGCGCTGGTCGCGGTCCGCGACGGCAAGCTCGCCGGCACGGTCGAACAGTTCCCCGGCCAGCAGTCGCGCACCGCCGTGCAGATCGCGGTCGCCTACGCCAAGAACAAGACCGAGCCGAAGGAGAAGCTGGTGCTGTTGACGCCGATCGTCATCGGCAAGGACAATCTCGACAAGGCCGAGAGGCTGAACGAGACGAAGTAGGGCGACGAGCCGGCCGAAGTCAGCGCCGCCCCTCATCCGCCTGCCGGCACCTTCTCCCCGTATAGTGAGGGGGAGAAGGAGATGGCCGCCACGCTGGCGATCTCCCTCTCCCCGTCCTTCACGGGGAGAGGGTAAGGGTGAGGGGCGGCGCCGTCGTCTTGTGTCTCGGGGAGCAACCATTGCCCGCAGCTGAAACCGCATCGCCATCGCCCGTCCTGCTCGCCGTCGAGGGCGTCACCAAGCATTTCGCCGGTGTCACCGCGCTGAGCGACGTCTCGCTCGATATCCGTCCCGGCGAAATCCTCGGCCTGCTCGGCGAGAACGGCGCCGGCAAATCGACGCTCTTGAAAATCCTGTCGGGCGTCATGCCGCCGTCCAGCGGCCGCATCACTTTCGACGGCGCCGACTACGCGCCATCCAGCCCGCAGGATGCCAAGCGGCTCGGCATCGTCACCATCTACCAGGAACTCAGCCTGATACCGACGCTGACGGTGGCGGAGAACATTTTCATCGGCCGCGCGCCGACGGGGCCGCTCGGGCTGGTGAGCTGGCGCAAGATGGAGGATGACTCCCGCGCGATCATCGCCCGCGTCGGGCTTTCCATCGATCCGATGACGCCGGTCTCGGCACTGTCGGTGGCCGAACAGCAGCTGGTCGAGATTGCCCGGGCGCTGTCGCTGAAGAGCCGGCTGATCATCATGGACGAGCCGACTTCGGCGCTGACCGAGACCGAGGTGCAGCGGCTTTTGTCGATCATGGACCGGTTGCGCCAGGACAGGGTCGCCATCATGTTCGTCACCCACCGGCTGGAGGAGGCGTCCGCCATCTGCGACCGCATGACGGTGCTGCGCGACGGCAGGCTGGCCGGGCATCTCGACCGCGACAAGGGTCGGCCGATCCAGTTGCCGCGGATCATCGAGAAGATGGTCGGCCGCGCGGCTTCCGAACTTTACGCGCGACCCGCGCAGCGCGCGGTGGCGGGCGATGTCATTTTGTCGGTGCGCGGCCTGCGCACCGTGCGCGACCCCGAGGCGCCGCATGCCATCGTGCTCGACGGCGTCGACATCGACCTCAGGGCGGGCGAGATCCTCGGCGTCGCCGGGCTTGTCGGCTCGGGCCGCACGGAACTGGCGCGCGCCATCTTCGGCGCCGACCGCATCGCTGCGGGAACGATCACGCTCGAGGGCAGATCCATCGCTCCGGCCTCGCCGGCCGACGCCATCGCGCTCGGCATCGGCCTGGTGCCGGAGGACCGCAAGCACCAGGCGATCTTTGCCGCCTTGGGTATCCTGCCGAATTTTTCCGTCGCCTCGCTGGCCACGTTCAGCAACGGTTTCGGCTTCATGGCCGAGCGGCGCGAGCGCGATGCGCTGTCGGGTTTCAGGAAAATGCTGTCGATCCGCATGGCCTCGCCCGAGCAGGCGATCGAGGGCCTGTCTGGCGGCAACCAGCAGAAGGTGATCCTGGCGCGCTGGCTGGCGCGCGATCCCAAAGTGCTGATCGTCGACGAGCCGACGCGCGGCGTCGATGTCGGCGCCAAGGCGGAAGTGCACCAGATCCTGGTGCAACTGGCGGCGCGCGGCATAGCGGTGATGATGATCTCGTCCGAACTGCCCGAGGTGCTGGCGGTGTCGGACCGCATCGTCACCATGCGCCGGGGGCGCATCACCGGCGAAATGCCGGGCGTCGAGGCAAACGAGGAAAAACTGATGGAACTGATGGCGCTCGACAGGCAGGAAACGAATGGGCGGCATGCGAGCGGAATTTGACGAGCCGACGGAGGTGCCGACTTTGGGGATTGGCGAAGCCGCCCTTGGCGTTCGTCATCCCAGGGCGAAGCAGGGAGCGAAGCGACGCGGCGCAGACCCCCGGAGCTGCTCCGCAGCCCGAGGGATCCATTCCGTTACTTCAACGTGTTGCAAGGGGACGGAATTCTGCACCGCTGCGTTCGACAGGAGGTTTCACGGCATGGATCCTCGGGTCTATGCAGCCGCTTCGCGACTGCTCCGCCCCAGGATGACGAAAGAAAAGGAGGCACGATGAGTGTGACGGAACAGAGCGAGCGCGGCGGCGGCATCAATTTCGCACGGCTGCTGATGAGTTTCGGGCCGCTGCTGTTCCTGGCGGCGCTGGTCATCGTCTTCACCGTTTTGAAGCCGAGCTTCATCGACCCGATCAACCTGTTCAACATCACCCGGCAGATCTCGATCACCGGGCTGATCGCGCTCGGCATGACCTTCGTCATCCTCACCGCCGGCATCGACCTGTCGGTCGGCTCGCTGCTCGCCTTCTGCGGCATGGTGGCGGCCGTCGTCGCCAAGGGCGGCGCGGCCAACACGCTGTCGCTGTCGACGTCAGGCACGCAGGGCTATGGCTGGTTCGCCGCGCTGCTCGCCGCCGTCATCGTCGGTGCCGCCGCCGGCGGCGTGCAGGGGCTTGCCATCACCAGGCTGAAAGTGCCGCCCTTCGTCGTCACGCTGGGCGGGCTGACGGTGTTTCGCGGGTTGACGCTGACCATCTCCAATGGCGGCCCAATCTCGGGCTTCGACGCTTCGATGCGCTGGTTCGGCACGGGGCTGATCGGCCCGGTGCCGGTGCCGGCGATCATCTTCGCCATCGCCGCCATCCTGTGCCACATCGTGCTGCGCTATACGCGTTACGGCCGCGCCGTCTATGCCGTCGGCGGCAATGCGGAGGCGGCACGGCTGTCGGGCCTGCGCGTCGACCGCATCCTGGTCTCGGTCTATGTCATCGTCGGCTTCTTTGCCGGGCTGGCCGCCTTCGTGCTGTCGGCCAGGCTGAACTCTTCCGAAGCGGTCGCCGGCATCGGCTACGAGCTGACGGTCATTTCCGCCGTCGTCATCGGCGGCACCTCGCTGTTCGGCGGCATCGGCTCGGTCGGCGGCACGGTGGTGGGCGCGGCGCTGATCGGCGTGCTGCAGAACGGGCTGCAGTTCAACAATGTGTCGTCCTACACGCAGAGCATCGTGATCGGGCTGATCCTGATCCTGGCGGTGGCGTTCGACCGGTGGCTGAAGTCGCGGGTGAGGCGGTAGGGGTCTGCCTTCTCCCCTTGTGGGAGAAGGCAAGGTCGCTATCCCGGCAACTTCTCCTCGATGATCCGCGTCGACCCCGGCACCAACTGGCCGGCGTGATCAAAGCGCAGCACCACCACCCAGTTGAAGACATCGCCGGGCCATTTGCCGTCCGGCAGCAGCGTTTTGGGGTCGGCGCCGAAGGCCTTGATGAGCTTTCCCAGCTGGCCGTGATGCCAGGCGATCAGGATCGACTTGCCGTGGGTTTCGCTGGAGAGCGCCGCGACGAGGGCTTTGACGTCCTTGTCGGCGAAGCGCTGGTCGATGGGCAGTTTCAGGGCTTCCGCGAGCGGCGTCAGCGTCAGCCGTTCGCGCGCGCTGTTTGTGGAATCGGTACTGGCCACCAGCATGTCGGGCCGGAACGGCACGCCGTCGAGCATGAAGGGCTGGAAATAGGCGACGTAGGCCTGCGCGCGGGCTTCGCCTTCGGGCGACAGGCCGGTGCCGCTGTCGGGCTTTTCGCCATGGCGCACGATCAGCACGGTGGCGTCGGCGAGCCCTGATGTGCCGTCGCCGGCGGCGTGTGCGGACAGGGCAAGCGCCAGCATCCACAGGGCGGCGAGAACGGTGCGAGTCATGGCGGGTCCCTCGGGCGCTTTTTTCGAGGCCACCAATCAGCGCAGCAATCCGACGGAATCAGGGCCGACGTGCTGCCGGCGCGGGGAGGGCACCCGCACGCAATCTGGAAAGAAACTCGGCTGATCGAACCCGCAAATGGCAGGTCCAGCCACGCCCCCCGGGCCTCAGGCCGCTTCGAGCGCCCACAGGCGGTGGCCGTAGCGGCGGAAGAAGCGCGCCAGGAGGCGCTGCTGCCTGGCCCTGGCGAGGTCGGGCAGGCGCCGCTCCTGGCGCCAGCGCGGCATGGCGCGCCAGAAGGCGATGAAGCGGGTGGTGTCCTCGATGGCCTCGTCGGCCGACAGCGCCGGGCCGATCGCGGCCAGGAACAGCGGCTCGGACTGTTTCAGCTCGTCAATCAGGGCCTTGCGCCGAAAATGGTCCTGGCGAGCCTGCGCGATGCCGTTGCGGCGGATCGCCTCGAAGGCTTCGAGCAAAGCAGGGCTGTCGCCGGTGTAACCGCAGGCGCGGGCGAAATCGGCGGCATCCATCATTGCTCCCGGGTCAGTGCGGCAGGTGACTCACATTTATTTGGATATATAAGCATAACTCAAAAAACTATAGAAGTGAAACTTTTGGCCAAGTGTTGAAACTGCGACTCGACTCCGGGCTGAAAAGGCAGGAATATAAGAACAAATCAGGAACAAATGGGGCGGAGAGGCAATGGCATTGCCGGGCAGGAAACCAGTCATCGCGCATGTCGTCTCGATATCGGTCGAGTGCGCCGATTGCGGCCGCAACAGGTGGTGGAAACCCGATGAACTGCGGCGCTTCGGGGTGACGGGCGGCACGCCGCTGGCGGAGCTTTCGGGCCGCGTCGTCTGCTCGGCCTGCCGCGCCGACGGGCTGCCGGGTACGGCGGTGTCGATCCAGGCCGCGTTCGTCGACGAGCGCCAGCGGGTGCGTAGCGAAGCGCAGATGCTGAGCGAGCGCGAGGTGCTGGTGGAGGCGAGGCGGGCTTGAGGGGGGGGCGGGGCAGGCGCTGATTCTTCCTTCCCCCGCAAGGGGAGAAGGAAAAACCGCCCAGCCACTAATACCCCAGCAATTCCTTCAGCGGTATAACCCGCCAGACATGCTTGATCGCGTAGCGGTTGAAGGTGATTGTCTTGGGGGGATTGTACTGCTCGACCACCAGCTCGCCCGCCGTGCGCTTGACCAGCTTCTTGATGAAGGCCTTGCCGTTGCGCTCGTTTTCTTCCGGAAACGTCTCGATCACCACATGGTCGCCGGGCACGGCGTCGCGGCCGCCGCAATAGATGAGGTCGCCGGGTTCGTAGCGCGGCACCATGGAATCGGAGAGCACATGCAGCGCGAAGACCTTCGGCAGGTTGCGCACGCCCGGCGGGCGCTGCACGTAGCCGGCAGGCTCGCCGTTGAAGGTGAAGTCGCCGTCATCGCCGCCGACCGCGGCGCCCAGCACTTCGATATCCATTGACCCGGCGGGCATCGGGCCGGCATCGGTGACGATCTCGGCGTCGGCCACGGGGCCGGCATCGTCGAGGAAGACGACCTGGCCTTGGCCGAGCGCGACCGGGTCGACGCGCAGGAAAGCGGCGGTCTTCAACAGGTTCTCGGTCTTGGGCAGGTTGCGCCCGGTTTCCCAATTGCCGACGGCGGCGACATCGGTGTCGTTGTGCTCGGCAATGTGGCGCATGACCAGGCCGCGCTGCTTGCGTGCCTGGCGTATCGCCGCCCCGACCTTGATCGACAGTTCCGTTTTTGCCATGGCGCCCATGTGAGCGATGAAAGCGGCTCTCGTCTATGAAAGAATGGCTTGCATCTATTTTTGAGTTATGCTTATATCTGGCCATGCAGAACCTGTCCAGCTTTGATGGCGCGGTAGCGCCGGCCTCCCGTGAGGCGCACCCGGCGACCGAAGTCGCCAGCCATTCCCTTCCGTCCCGGCCGTCCTCCTCCCCGGCCGGGGCGAAGCCCGAGCGCTTCGATGCCTCGGGTCCGGCCCGCCCGTCACCGGCGGCCGGAACGGCCGGAGCCGCCGCTCCCCTCGGCTCCGGCCCCCCATTCGACCGGCATGCCGCCGGTCCCTGTGCGCGCTCCTGCATCCGCACGCAGGACGGCACCGTCATCCTGTTCGAGCCGATGACGGGCAGGGCGGTTTCCGCCCCCGACAGAAAGACAGCGGAGGCGCGGCTGGCGCGCCTGACCGCCGGGCACTCGATCCGCTCCGGCTGATCCGCCTCCGACTGATGCCGGCGGCGAGCCGGCTTTCGCACCGAACACCCTGATCGAGGCCCTGACCGGGCCCGAGCCCTGACGCCTGGCCGACAGCGCGGTCCCGAGCGCTGCCGAAGGCGGAGCCCTGGATGGAGCCTGGACATGGCAAGCTACAGCGACGCCGAATTGCAAGAGATCGCCCGCTGGCTGAAGGATGGGCTTTCAGCCTCGCGGATCGCGACGGCGTTCAGCGCGCTGCGCGGCACTCCGGTCTCGCGCAACGCCATCATCGGCATCGTGCATCGCAACGCCATGCTGGGCGCGATCGGCTTTGCCAATGGCCGTGGGGTGTTGCCGGGTGCCGAACGGGCAATGCGCAAGCCGGCCGCTGCAAAGCCGGCGAAGGACAAGGCCAACGGCAAGGTGGCCGCGGGGGCGACCGCCGAGGCGAACGCCGCCAAGGCCGCCGTCGCGCGCAAGAACAAGGTCCGGGCCAGGCACGATTCGTCGCCGGCATGGTTGCCGCCGCGCCTGTTCGTGCGCGAGGTGGGGGTGCTGATCGCCGATGGCGAAGCTTACCGCTTCAAGGTGCCGGCGCCGCAGCGCGGACCCATCGGCCGCCAGCCGCATGGCGTGGCGATGCGCTTCATCGACTGCCTGTTTTCCCGCTGTCGGGCGCCGCTCGACCTGACATTGGAAGAAGATCCGCAGAGCGATGCGCCGGGTGGCCGGCCTGGCGCCGAGATGCTGTGCTGCGGCATGCGCACGAAGGCATTGAAGAGCTACTGCGGCTACCACCAGGCGCGGTTTCAACGCAGGGTTTTTGAGGCGGGGTGAGGCTTGGTCTCTTCTCCCCGTTCACGGGGAGAAGGTGCCGGATGAGGGGCAGCTCAAGCTAACAGGATTAAGCGTCGTGAGATGGATTTGGACAGCGCGAATGCCACTTACCGAAGCGCTGGCGTCGCCCCTCATTGCCCTGCCGGGCATTTCTCCCCGTAAACGGGGAGAAAGAGCCCTCACAAACCTATTTCGGCATCTGGCGGCCTTGTTTGGGCATGCGGCTCTGCACCGTGCGTGCCTCAAGCCTCATGGCCGGGCCGCTGTCGGCAACCAGAATGCCGGTGACGCGGGCGAAGCCGGTGAACACTTTTATCGCGTCGGATTCGGAAATCTGCGCCGCGATCGCGGCGCTGCAGGCGTTGAGTGCGCTGCGGTAGACATGGCCACGGCGCTCGATCGGCCAGCGCTGCAGGAAATCCGCGGCGTCGCTGACGCTGTCGATCTCCTCGACATGTCCGTCCATCGACACTTTAAGCGGCACTCCGGTTTTCATCGTACCCACGGCATTCACCTTCGCTCTGGGCGCGGCTTCCAAGCCTGCGCTTATAAACGCGCGAGACCGTCAGGCGGTTGCATTGCCTTCGTGCCTGCCTCAGGGGCTGGCGGCGGCGTCGAGCCAGTCATGCGCGCGGCTTCGCGGCTTGACCACCAATATGCCTTGTTGCCCGGCGACGCCAGTGAAGGCTTCGAAGGCGGTGCGCGGGCAGCAATTGCCTTCTACCGCCTGCCTGACCAGCCGCGCGGCGTCGAGAAAGGCGGGTGCTGTCTTGTCGGGCCACTGGTGCTGCAACGCCGTTTCGGCTTCGGCCACGGACCCAACCAGCATGGTCTTGTTGTCGCAAAAGCGCAGCGTAACCGGTATGAAAGCTGTCATCGGCAAACCTCCCCTTGGCGTGGACGCGTCATAACGTGCGGCCAGGCGGCTGGTTCCATCGACCCGGTGGGCGACGTGGCGGGCAGGGCCGCATGAGCGAGCGGCCCTTCATGCAGCTCTATGTCTCCGATTTCGTCGGCGACACGCTGCAGCTCTCCACCGAGCAGATCGGCGCCTACATGCTCATCCTGATGGCGATGTGGAATGCCGGCGGCCGGCTGCCCGATGATGACGCCAAGCTCGCGCGCGTGGCGCGCCTGTCGCTCAAGAGATGGCGTGCCATCAGCGCCGATCTTCTGACCTTCTTCGAGCGCGAGGCGGGCGAGATCGGCCACAAAAGGCTGACGAAGGAACTGCACAAGGCACTGGTCAAAAGCGAGGCGAGGGCCGCCGCCGGCGCACGCGGCGGGGCCGCTACCGCCTTGAAAACAAAGGCGCATGCGGCACCAAATGCCGGCGTGTTGCCGCGGCATTCTCCAGACTCCAGAAACCAGAATGAAAAAGCTTCCGCTTTTTCGCCTGAAAATGCGGAAGCTTTTTCGGCGCATGGAGAACAAGCGGCGGCGCTCTCCCGGGAGAAGGCGGAGCCTTTGTCCCGCGCGGGCAATACAGCTCCCGTTTTCCCGGGGAAGAAACCCGGCTGGGTCAGGCCGAAAACCCATACCGACGCCGCCAACGCCATCATCGAGGAGATCCGCAGCCATGACCGCAGCCGAACTGCAGCAGGCGACGAAGGCGCTGGCCGCGATGTTCTCATGCTTCCCGCAATCCGCCCTGACTGATGTCGAGATGCAGATGCGAGGCTATCTCGGCGCGGTGCGCGACGCCGAGCTTGCCGATCTGCAGGCCGCCATCCAGCGCTTCGTCCGCGGCGAGGTGAAGAGCGGCAACGCCCAGTTCTGCCCGTCCAGCGCCCAGCTCTGCATCGAAGTGCGGGAGCGACGCACGATGCGGGAACTGATGGCGAGAAGGGCGGTGCAGGCGCCCGTGAAGCAGGTGACAGGATGATCATCTCGGACAGGTCGTCGGGACAGCGCCCTCTCAACCAAAAAACCACACCCCAAAACCAAGGAGCCACCCCATGCCCAGGAAAACCAAAGCCGCCAAGCCGCAGGCGCCGAAACTGCCGAAGGGCGAGGCCGAGCAGGTGCGCATCCGCCGCGAGATCGGCCATGATTTCGCGCTGAGCGACGATGCCTTCGGCCGCAAGCGGCTGGCGGCCGGCACGGCTGAAGCCCGGCGCGTCTATGAGGTGTCGAATGACGGCCATACCTCGACCGGCGGCATCGTGCGGGTCCGCACGGTCGATCCGCTCATCGGCATCACCTCGCTATCGCGCCAGCAGCGCGAGGCCGGCCAACGCTACCGCGAGGATTTCCAGTGCAGCCAGCAGGCCGGGGTGAAACCGATGCGCTGGAGCGAACGCGTCGACGGCGGCCGCAAGGGCGGCGGCATCGCCGACAGCGTGCTCGACGCCGGCCGCGCGCATGCCGCCGCCACCCGCGCGCTCGGTCACTGGGAGGTGGCCGTCGTGGTGCAAAAAGTCTGCTGCGCGGGGGAGTCGGTCAAAGGCGCGGCGGAACAGACCGGCGAGGGCAGGGACGTGGTGACGAAGCTCTTGAAGATCGGGCTCGATCTGCTGGCGGTGCATTACGGGATGATGATGGAGCGGCGGGCGGGGTGAGACCCGCGAAAATCCGGCCGGCGATGCCGGCCGGATTCGCTTCACCAGGATCAGGTCATCCGCAGACGCGGACTTCCTCGACTATCCGGTGGTGGTGGCGCCAATGACTGACCAGTTCGAGGTGGCAGCGGTGGTGCCGGTGGAAATAACGCGGCCTGTATCTGTAACCGTCGTCATAAGGGTCGTAGGGGCCGTAGACATAGCGGCCGCCATAGTCCCCATTGTAATAGTCATTGCCGTAATCGTTGCCGTAATAATTGTCGTAGCCGCCGATGCCGATAAAGACGTGGCTGCGGGCCTCGGCGGGGGCGATCATCGCCGCAGCCGAGGCAATGGCGATAACCGAGGCAAACAGGAGCTTCTTCATGGCTACCTCCTTTTCAAGGCCGATCTAATATAACCCGCAAGGCGGGACCTCGTTCCATGGATTCGCAAGGCAACCCATGCGGCGCCGGGCGCAAGACCCGCTTCACTTTACCGAAGCGGCCGCATCCTCGATTACCGAGGTGACTTCCGAGGGATGCGACATCGGGAGCAAGTGGCCGCCGTGGATCTCGACGACCTTGGCGCCCGAGCGTTTGGACATCCGCCGCTGCAGATCCGGCGCAATGGTGCGGTCTTCCGTGGCAATGGCTGCCCAGCTTGGCACATTGTGCCATGCCGCGGCTTCGGCCTTGTAGCCGAAAATCGCCGTGTTCGCGGGCGTCTGGAACATGGCGGTATAGCGTGCCTCGGCCTCGGGCAGGCCGTTCGCCACATCGGCGATCCAGGCGTCGGGCTTTACAAGGTAGAAGCCGTCCTTGAACACGGTAAGCGCGTCCGCCGGCAGCTTGCCGGGGATGGAGGCGTTGAGGAAGCCCAGGCTTTCGCCGATCTCGGGCTGGAACGCCGCCACGTAGACGAGGGCACGGACCTGGGGCTCGGTGCCGGCCTGGCTGATCACCATGCCGCCATAGGAGTGACCGACCAGCACGACGGGACCATCCTGCGCGTCGATCGCGCGGCGGGTGGCGGCGATATCGTCCTGAATGGAGGTCATCGGCAGCTGCACCACGGTGACATGATACTTATCGGCTGTCAGGCGGTCGTAGACGCCGCGCCAGGCACCGCCATCCATGTTCATTCCGTGCACGAGCACGATATTGCCGGCTTTCGCCGCGGCGGGCGCGGGCAGTGTCGCGGCGGCGGCAACAATCATGAGCGAGGCGAGAAGGGTGCTGATCCTGTCCATCTTGGAGCTCCGGTTGGTGGGAGCCGGAGACCTAAGGCGAATTGCATTTCGCCAGTAGGGTGATTTATATGAATGGGTCTATCACTCAGGCTGATAAATGGATCGTCGCGATATCGCCGACCTGCTCGTTTTCCAGGCCATTGTGGAGGCGGGCAGCTTCACACGGGCCGCTTCCGTCATGGGGCGTGCGCAGTCCGGCCTTAGCCAGACCATCAGTGCACTGGAGGCGCGGCTGGGCGTGCCCCTGCTTGCGCGATCCACCCGCAGCGTGCGGCCAACCGAGGCGGGCCGCCGCCTGCTCGATCGGATCACGCCTTCGCTGCGCCAAATCGAAAGCGGGCTGCTGGAATTGCAGGACAGCCGCGACCAGCCGTCCGGCACGTTACGGCTGACCGTGATGGAATATCCGGCGCGCGCCATTCTGGTGCCGGCGCTGAGCGAATTCCTGGCCAGCCATCCGGGCGTTCGGGTCGACATCCATGTCAGCGATCGGTTCGTCGACATCGTCCAGGGAGGATTCGATGCCGGCATTCGCTTCGGAGCGCATCTGGAGAAGGACATGGTGGCCGTTCCGGTGGGGCCGGATGTCAGCGCGGCCATTGTCGCCGCGCCGGCTTACTTTCGCAGGAAAGGCCGGCCTGTCCGGCTCGAGGATCTTGCCGCGCATGGCTGCATCAACTTTCGCACGGCAAGCCATGGCGACGTTTACCGCTGGATGTTCAGGGACGGTGCGCGCATGGTCGACGTGCCGGTCGAGGGCGCGGTCATCGTCAATGATGCGCCCGTGATGATCGAAGCCGCCTTGGCTGGTCTGGGGCTGGCCTACATCTTCGAAACGCATGTTGCCGGGCATCTCGCCTCGGGACGTTTGGAAACGTGCCTGGAAACATTCTGTCCCGTCTGGTCGGGCTACCATCTCTACTACCCGAGCAGGCACCAGAAATCGGCCGCGCTTGCGGCCCTCGTCGAGCATTTGCGCTACAGGCGGCATGCGTAGGGCACACGGGACCGGGGGCCGCGTTGCCCTAGCGGCCGAGCCTCCCCATCCGTAGCGCCAAGAACTCCACGAACAGCCTTGCCCGCACCGGCAACTGCCGTCCGAAGGCATGCACGATATGCACCGGCATGGTCGGCATCGGCACGTCGGGCAAGACGCGAACCAGGCGGCCGGCGTCGAGGTCGTCCTGCACGGCGAAGCGCATGAGATGGGCGATGCCCGCGCCGGCAAGGGCGGCGTGGCGGATGGCGCCGCCGTCATCGGTGTCGAGGCGGCCGTCGGGCACGATCTCGATGCCGTCGGCGAAGGTGATCGGCAGCGGCCGGCCGGCCGAGACGTAGCGGATGAAATCATGGTCCCGCAAATCCGCGATCGAGGCTGGAAAGCCCCGACGCCGGAGATAGGCGGGCGCGGCCACCAGCACGATCGGCAGGCTGGCGATGCGGCGTGCGGTCAGCCCGGTATCGGCCAGCGCGCCCATGCGCACCGCCACATCATAGTTTTCGCGGATCAGGTCGGCGTGGCGGTCGGTGACGCTGAGCTCCAGCTTCACGTCGGGCTGTTCGGCCAGGAACCCCTCGGCCCATGAGGCGATCAGGCCGCGGCCGAGCTCGACAGGAGCGGTGACGCGCAACAGGCCGCGCGCCGTGCCGGTGCCCTGCACGATATCCTGCGCATCGTCGAGCGCGCGCAGCAGCGGCGCGACGCGCTCATAATAGGCGATGCCTTCGCTGGTCAGCCCCAACCGGCGCGTCGAACGCCGGATGAGCTTCGCGCCGAGCCGGCGTTCCAGCTTTGCGACGCTCTTCGACACGGCCGACGGGCTGGAGCCGATCAGCCGGCTGGCGGCCTGGAAGGAGCCGGCATCCACCGTGCGCACGAAGGCGACGAGGCCGGCGGTCTTTTCGAGGATGGTGGTCATGGCGGCAACATCGCATGTCGGGACGGGATCGATTACGGAATTCCAGGCAGGAAAGATTGGCCTGATGTCAGGCTAATACGCATTTTCGGCAAGCTTAAATAACGCTCGTCATCGTCACAAGGAGAGAATGGATGAGCAGTCTGAGCGGCAAGGTCGCCATCGTCACCGGCGCCTCGAAGGGTATCGGCGCGGCCATCGCCAAGGGCCTGGCGGCGGCGGGTGCGGCCGTGGTGGTCAATTATGCCTCGTCGCGGGAAGGCGCCGGCCGCGTCGTCGCGGCAATCGAGGCAGCCGGCGGCCGGGCCGTCGCCGTGCAGGGCGACGTCGCGCGGGCGGCCGACATAAGCGGCCTGTTCGAAGCGGCGAAAGCCGCCTTCGGCGGCGCCGACATCCTGGTCAACAATGCCGGCGTGTTCCGCTTCGAGCCGCTGGAGGCGGTCAGCGAGGCCGAGTTCCACCGGCAATTCGACACCAATGTGCTGGGCGTCGTGCTGGCCATACAGGAGGCGGCCAGGCATTTCGGGCCGCGGGGCGGCAGCATCGTCAACATCAGCTCGGTCGCCAGCTTCAACCCGCAGCCCAATTCACTGGTCTATGCCGCCACCAAGGCGGCGGTGGATTCGATCACGCTGTCGATGGCGCGCGAACTGGGCCGCCGCAACATCCGCGTCAATTCGATCGCGCCGGGCGGCGTCGACACCGAGGGGCTGCGGCATGTCGGCATTGTCGGCAGCGAGCCCGAAAAGGCGCTGGTGGCAGTCACCCCGCTCGGCCGCTTCGGCCAGCCGGACGATATCGCCAAGGTGGCGGTATTCCTGGCATCCGACGAGGCGGCGTGGGTGAGCGGAGAGCGGATCACGGCGTCTGGCGGGTGGCGGTAGAGGCGTGGTCCTCCTTTCTCCCGCAGGTGAAAAAGGAAGCCAAGCCCCGCTAAAACAGCGCCTTCTCCAGCGGCCCTTCCAGCGTCTCGGCGAACGCCGTCGCCAGGTGATGCCGGTCGCGG
This sequence comes from Mesorhizobium sp. GW821-FHT07A06, assembly GCF_059419085.1. NCBI lineage: Bacteria > Pseudomonadati > Pseudomonadota > Alphaproteobacteria > Hyphomicrobiales > Phyllobacteriaceae > Mesorhizobium > Mesorhizobium sp. GW821-FHT07A06. The sequence goes on along the minus strand of NZ_JBWKRC010000002.1, from coordinate 962,345 downwards.
AAGGCTAGTTTGCCGCCGATGTAGACGTGGCACTCGGTCGGGCCGCAGAAGCGGTCGGTGAGGTCGACATAGAGCGTGTCGGGCACGCTTTTCACCACGGCGCGCTCTTGCGCGGCGGTGCCGTCATTGGCGGCCTGCGCCCTCGGCGTGTCGCAGCGCGAGGGGGCCTCGCGCCACCACAGCGCGCGGGCCACGCAGGAATCGGCGAAGCTGTCGCCGATCGGCGTGTCGCGGATGACCGCCGTCTCGACGCCGGCCTGGCTGAAGGCTTGCAAGGTGGAGCGCAGGCCGGCCTGCCAGCGCGCGGTTTCCTGCTTGCGGCCGGCGGCGGTCATGTCGCGCGTCAGATTGCCGATCGAGAATTCCGAGATCACCACCAGGCGCGGCTTGCGGCGGATGATTTCCGCTATCGCCTGTTCGCGCCAGGCGTCGCATTCGGTGTAGTCGCGCTTCAGCACCGTGTTGAAAGTGGAGAGCCGCGAGGCGCGGCAGGAGGATTTGAGATAGGTGACCACCTTGGTGTCGTTGCGGCTCGCCGCCTCGACCAGCGGCGTCGACCAGTGATCGGCATGCGAGTCGCCGAACAGCACGACGGTGTGGGCGGCGTCCGCCGGGCCGAACGTGCAGGGTTTGGGCTTCACCGTGTGGAAATCGAGCAGGCAGTTCTTGTCGGTGGCGCGCGCGATAGAGGGCTGTTCGGCGGCCTGTTCGATGCCGCGCTGGGCGGGGTCGATGTTGCGCGTGGCCAGATGCGCGTTGGCATAGGCCACGGCCACGCCCACGCCGGTCAGCGCCAGCGCGGGGGCAAGCGCTCGAGCGCCGGCCATCAGCCCGCCACCGAGGCGCGCCGGGTTCTCGATCAGGTGGTAGGTGAGGAATGCCAGCACCAGCGCCAGCGCGGCGCAGCCGAGGCGCTGCGGGGTGGTGAGGTCCGGCGCCAGCATCCCGGCATAGACGATGACAGGCCAATGCCAGAGATAGAGCGAATAGGAGAGCGTGCCGATCCATTGCAGGGGCGGCAGCGAAAGGACGGAGGCGGGCGCCAGCGCCTGCCAGCCGGCCGGGCTGGCTGCCGCCGCGTCGCGTTCTTCGCCGGCGCCGCTCAAGAGCACCAGCACCGTGCCGGCCACCGGGAGAACCGCGTACCAGCCGGGGAAGGGCAGGTCTTCGGTCAAGGTGAGATAGGCCGCCGCGATCAGCGCCAGGCCGATCCAGCCCTGCGCCGCGCGCAGCCATGCCCGGCGCTGCCACAAGGCCGCCGGCGCCAGCGTCGCCAGGCCGCCGGCGGCGAACTCCCAGGCGCGCAGCGGCGAGAAGTAGAAGGCCCAGGCCGGCGAAAGGCTGGTGAGCCACAGGCATGCGGCGAAGGAGGCGAGGCCGGCGACGCCGATCACCACCATCGCCATGCGCCTGCCCCGGTGCAGCCAGGCAGCGAAGAGCAGCAGCGCCGGCCAGACGAGATAGAACTGCTCCTCCACCGACAGCGACCAGAAATGGATGAAGGGGTTGCTCAAGGCATCGGCGGCGAAATAGTCGAACGACCAGCGCAGCAGCCACAGATTGATGGCGTAGGCCGAGGCGTACATGGCGCCGCGCGAATAGAGCGCCTGCTCCTGCGGCGCGAGGATGAAATAGCCCGTGCCAAGCGTCGCCAGGATGACGAACAGGGCGGCCGGCAGCAGCCGCCGGGCGCGCCGGGCGTAGAAGCGCCAGAGGTCGAGCCGGCCGGTCCTGGTGATCTCGCCCATCAGATGCGTCGTGATCAGCCAACCGGAAATGACGAAGAAGATGTCGACGCCGGCAAAGCCGCCGGGCAGGGCCGTGAGGCCGAAATGATAGGCAACGACGCCGCCGACGGCCAGCGCGCGCAACCCCTGTATGTCTGGACGGAATGATGCCGCCACGAGGCCTCCTTCTTGCCCCCAAGCCCAACAACCCTGCCCAGCGCCCGCCACTCTCGGCCGGGCAGGCCGTTATCGCAATGCAGCAAGTTTTTCGCAGTGCAACATGGCCAGAAAAAGGAGACGGGAGACTCAAGGCGTGCGAAGGCCGCGCGGTCGATCACGGAACCGTGTCTGGCCATTGCTTGACGCGATGCGGCGGCGATGCGATCCCGGCTCGTCACTTGGGCAAGGGGATATCATGATGAAGAAGACCTACGAAAAGCCGGTGCTCGTGAAGCGCGAGCAACTTTCCCGCGTTACCGCGATCGCCGCACCATCGGGAACGCCCGTCTAAGCCCGGGTGGGCTTCGCCGCTCGCAGGCGGCGAGGCGCACCGTTGTCGGGTACCTCGACTCTTCGGCAGCCCGCCATCACAAAACAGCCCCGCAACGGGGCTGTTTTTCAATGGAGGGCAAGCTATCAGCTGCCGCCGTTCAATTTCACGCTGCTGCAGAATTCCGGATGGGAATTGGCGGGAGTGGCGTTCTTGGCCTCGTCCGCGCAAGCCGTCTTTATCGACGCCTGGTCGCCCGGCGTCAGCGCCTTCCAGGCCTTGACGAAATCGTCATTGCCGCGCAGCGTCTTCATGCTGGAATCCGTATAGAAGGGCTGCATCTTGGCCGGGTCGTCGAGAGCGGATGTACCAGTGCTGCCGCCCGCGAGAGCAGAGCCGGCGGCCATTGAAAGCGCCATTGCGCCAAGACAGATGATCTTGATATTCATGATAGGATCCTTCCCTGTTGCTTCGTGACCGTCTAAGCAACGATCAATGTCTTAACGGAAGAATTTTGGTAAAGTTCCGGTTTATGGCGCGAGGCGCGCTTGATTTTGCAAACGTATTCTAAAAATCTTGAAATTTTTCCTGATTTTTGCCGTAAGACTGCATAAAAATACTCTTGCCGCATGACGACAGTGCACTGCCGACGCGAAACGCGGGTGCGCTAGAGGGCCGGCCGCAGCAGCATCAGGCCAATTTCAGAATTTCCCGGCCCCGTGATTGTTCCGTGGCGGACGCTGAAAAAAGGCCCCACCGGCGGGGCTGTCGTTCGGGCCGGTCTGGTCGCGCTTTTCCAGGGAAGTCTGTTTCACACTTTTCCCGGAATTGCCCTAGCCGGCGTCGCTGCCCGCCGGTGCCGCTTCGATCTCCTGGAGATAGAACGCCTTGCTCGGCTGCAGATGGTCGACGCAGAGCTGCGCCAGCACCCAATTGTCCCTGCGCTTCAGCGCCTCGATCATCATCAAGTGGTGTTGCCGGGAGATGTCGAGTTTTTCCCGGTCGGCCAGCGAGTTGGCCCGCACCGGCAGGCTGAGGCGCATGTAATGTTCGATCGACGAGACGAGATAGGCGTTGCCGCAGGCCGAGAACATGGTGAGGTGGAAACGGTCATTGGCCTCGTGGATGCCCCTGAGGTAGCCTGCGTCGACATGGCCGCTGTAGATGCGGTGGATCTCGGTCAGTTCGGTAATCAGCGCGTCGCTGGCCGGCAGGGGGATCATCAGTGCCGCCTGGCGCTGCAGCATTTCGCGCACTTCATAGATCTGCCGCACCTCCTCGGGTGAGAGCCGGCGCACCATGGCGCCCTTGTTGCGCTCGCGCGTGACGATGCCCAGCCTCTCCAACTGGTAGAGCGCCTGGCGGATCGAGTGGCGCGAAACCGGGAAGCGCGCCAGGAGCACATCCTCGACCAGGCGCGTGCCGGGCGCCAGCCGGCCGAAGATGATGTCCTCCTCCAGCGCGTGCACGGTGTCGGCTTCCTTGCCGCCATAGTCGAAACTGCTGAGCATCGCGAACCCTTGTTGCTCCGGGCCGATTGACCCGGGACAGCACTCTAGAGCATTTCACCGTTTCGCGGAAACGGCGAACCGCTCTAACTCTTTGTTTTGACGCATTTCCCAAGGGCAAGCTCTACGCGCTTGTCCCGGCAAAACCGCTCACACTTTTCCTGGAATTGCTCTAGCCCTCGCGCGCAAGGCTTGCCACGAGCTGGTCGAGGCGCGGGTCGTCGAGGCTGACGACGCCGGACATGCGCAGCGCCTGCCGCAGGCTGATCCCGCGGACCTCCTGGCGCATGATGACCTTTACGCAGAGCGGTCCAGCTCCGGTCAGGACGAAGGCGTTGCCGACTAGAACCGGCTCCGAGTAAGGCGCCCATTGCACGGCCACGATCGACGGTTCGCGTGTCTGGCGGCGGTTGATGCCGGCGAAATAAATCCAGTTCAGCCGCGACACCGCCACGCCATAGTGCCAGCCCGGCACCCGCGCTCCGCCCTGGCGATGGCCTTCGGCCCATCGGGTCACGCGCCTGAAGGTCACGCGCTCGGCCTCGCGCCGCACGAAGGTGACCGACCGCATCACAAGGTCGGGGCGGTCCGGAACCGCGAAATAGGTGAAATAGGTGCCGCCGGCGAGGGCGGGGGACGGGCCGCGCACCATGTTCTCGTAAAGCATCCGGTGGATTGGTGACAGGCCCGCGTCCGCTGGCTCGGGCGCTTCCGGCGCACGGTACAATTCATCCTCGTCGATCCGGAAATAGTCACAGATCAGCTTGGCCGTCGCCCGGTTGGGCACGCTCTTGCCCTGTAAATAGCGGTCGAACTGGGTGCGGTTCATGTTCAGCCCGCGGCATACGGCGGCCACCGACGCATGGCTGCTCGACAGCCGTCGGAGATTCTCGGCAAGATTCCTGCGGATTGGCACGACACGCCTCTCGACAGCCGTTCGGACCACTATTCAAGCAATTGCTTATATTTTATCAATCTCTCACACCATGGCGCTGACGCGAATGGGACCTTTGGCCAATAGGCCCTTGCACTGTTCGACGGCTGCGCTGGTCCGGCAACCGTCCAGGGGCATGGGCTCGCGCCGTGCCCTCGGGGATCGCGCGCGGCACCTATGTCTTTGATGCCGCCGCCCGTTCGAGGACGGCAATGCGCCTGTCGGTCTCCGCCTGCGCGACCTGCATCAGCGTATCGATCTCGATGATGGCTTCGATATGGTGCGCATCGATGACCGCCTTTCGCGCGAGGATCAAAAATCCCCTGACGATCCGCAAGGTCTCGACAACGCTGGGTTGGTTTGACACGGGCAGCCCTCCTCACGCTACAACCACCGAGTGGTTGCAACGTTCCCCATGATGAATTGACTCGCCATTGCCGCATGGAGGCGTAAAGTCCCCCGGTCGTCCGCCTTTCACGGCATCCGGACGCTTGGAAGCCAAATCAGGTGCTACCGCCACCAATGCGGAGGCTAAAATGGCTGACAACCATTCAAGCAAGAATATATCCGCCCTGGACTGCGAGATTCTTCGCGGCGCCTTCAGGAAATCGGTCGTGGAAAATCGCATTGCCGAACAGCAATGGCGAATGCACGCCGAGGAGCTGGTGCGCGAATTGACCGGCATTGACGAGATCGACCCGGACGTTCTGGACTGGATTGTGGCCAAGTAGGCTTTGCCGTCCGCCGAAGAGGACCCGCGCGGCGTCAGTCGGCGTCGATGATTTTTTGTGAAGATTTGGGGGCGGCGTTCCTGGGCTTCGAGCCGGCGGATTGGGCCGGAGTTGGTCCGTCGGAAGAGAGCCGCTGTGTCCGCGGCCGAGCAGTCTTGGCCTCACGCGCCCGACGTTTTCCGGCAATGATGGATTGAGATTCGCGGGTGGCGCGTTCAATCCGGTTTGTCCGGCGGCGGTCGGCCAAGGGAATTCTCCTTCGATGCAGCCAGGTGCGCGTCTTGGGAAGAATGTCCCGGAAGGATGGGACGAAAACGAACTCATTGCCCGGAACCGGGGGTCGACGGGGAAGTTGTGGCGAAGTTCCTCCAACCTTTCGAAAGCTCCCGCATGGAAAAAACGTTCAACCGCATGGCCGGCGCGGTCGCCCGGGCCGCCGGCAGACCTTCGGCCTTCGCCCTGTGCCTGGCATCGGTGTTGATCTGGGCGGCGACCGGTCCGGTCTTCCACTATTCCGAGACCTGGCAGCTCATCATCAACACCGGAACCACGATCATCACGTTCCTGATGGTCTTTCTCATCCAGAACACCCAGAACCGGGATGGCGCGGCCATCCAGGCCAAGCTGGACGAACTCATACGGTCCGGTATGGGCAAGAATGACTTTATCGGGATCGAGCATCTCACGGAGCGGGAGGTGGAGGAATTTCGCTCCGCCTGCGAGCGGGCCAAGACGGCAAAGGCGGAAAGGGGCTAGAGCATTTCACCGTTTCACGGAAACGGCGAACTGCTCTAACTCATTGTTTTAACGCAACTCGGACGGAAAACCGTTTCACACTTTTCCTGGAATTGCTCTAGCCTCCTTGAACCTCGCGTGAGGACGCGGCCGAGGCCCTGTTCTCTATGTCTTTCAGCTCTGCGTCGATGGCTGCGGGCGAAGCATGTTCAAGCCCCACCACCTCGTTGCGGGCGGCGTCCAGGGCGACGATTATCTCGTTGAGTTTCGCCTGCATGGCCGAGGTGTCTCGGTAGTTCTGGATCAGGACCACGCCTGTCAGGCACATCGCTGAAATCGATATGATGTAGGTTCCGAGCGTGGCGCTGGTGAGCAGCGCGCAGACAAGGGCGGCGGCCAGCATCACGTAGAAGCCCGGCGGCTTGGAGAAGAACTCGGCGAGGGCATAGAGAGGTTTGTCCACCCAAATCTCCGCCTGAGGATGCAAGGAGCCCGCCATCCCCGTGGAGGCGGCGGGCTCCTTCCCGATCGGCAACCCGCCGATCGGACCAGCTAATGTAATGTCCGAGAAGGAAGCCGGTTCCAGCTGATGTCACCAAAGACCGGCTTCAGCCCAGCTTCACCTTGGGTTCGCGCGCCCACAAGCGCAGGTCGCCGAGACTGGCGACGAAGCCCGCGACGTCCTTGGCCGATGCAAGCGGGATCACCGCCTCGTCCTCGGCTACGCCCGCCTTCTCCAGCAGAGGTGCCGCCGCTTCGACGAAGCCGATGAACTTGCAGTGCGCGAAGGCGTCGGCGACAAAGTCGCGGGCGGTGGATTCCTTCAACAGGTCGGCCATTGCGGGTTTTGCCGGAAGGAGCGCGATGGCGTCGTAAAGAACCGACGGTGCGCCCGCGATCATCTGCTGCGCGTCGATCCAGCCGCCGTCGCTCGCCTTGGCGCCGCCGACCTTCGGCGCGATGATCTCGAACTTGGCGCCGGCCTTGGTCAGCGCCTGCTTCAAGGCATTCAGCAAACCGGCATCCGTTCCCTCGGTCACCAGGATGCCGAGCTTGCGGCCTTCGAAACGGCCGGGGCCGTTCTTGAGGATGCTGAGCGCATCCGAGGCGGGAAGATCCCCGCGCGTCGGCACCGCCGCGTCGGCGGGCTTCGGCATGGCTTTCAAGCCGAGCGCATCCGCCACCTTGCCGGCCAGGCCGTCATCGATGTTGAGAAGGTGGGAAACGACGCGCTCGCGGATGACAGGCGTCTGCACCTTGCTCAGTTCGAAGGTCAGTGCGGCGGCGATATGGCCTTGCTCCACGGGGTCCTGGCTGATGTAGAACTGGCGCGCCTGGCTGTAATGGTCGGCGAAGGTTTCCGACCGCAGCCGTGCCTTCGGTCCGGCTTCGACCTCGGCAAAGGAACGGAAACCCTTTTGCGGGGATTCGCGCGGGCCTTCATCCCATGAGTTGGGCTGGTAGTTGGCGCGCCCGACCGGGTTGCGCATCGCCATGTGGCCGTCCTGCTGGAAATTGTGGAAGGGGCATTTCGGCGCGTTGATCGGGATGTGGGTGAAATTGGTGCTGCCCAGCCGTTTGATCTGCGTGTCGAGATAGGAGAAATTCCGGCCCTGCAACAATGGATCGTTGGAGAAATCGACGCCGGGCGGCACGTTCTGCGTCATGAAAGCGACCTGCTCGGTCTCGGCGAAGAAATTGTCGGGCATGCGATCGAGCACCAGGCGGCCGACCGCGATCGGCGGCAGCACCTCCTCGGGAATGAGTTTCGTCGGATCGAGGATGTCGAAGTCGAAACTGTCGGCGAACGCCTGGTCGAAGAGCTGCAGCTGCAGTTCCCATTCCGGGAAATTGCCGGCATGGATGGCGTCCCACAGGTCGCGGCGATGGAAGTCGGGGTCGGCGCCGTTGATCTTGACCGCCTCGTTCCAGGCGACCGACTGGAGGCCGAGCTTCGGCTTCCAGAGGAATTTCACGAAGGTCGATTCGTCCTTGGCGTTGAGCAGCCTGAAGGTGTGGACGCCGAAGCCTTCCATGAAGCGCAGCGAGCGCGGGATGGCGCGGTCGGACATCACCCACATGATCATGTGCATGCTTTCAGGCGTGAGCGAGATGAAGTCCCAGAAATTGTCGTGCGCCGTCTGCGCCTGCGGGAAATCGCTGTTGGGTTCGGCCTTCGCGGCGTGGATCAGGTCGGGAAACTTGATCGCGTCCTGGATGAAGAACACCGGTATGTTGTTGCCGACAATGTCCCAGTTGCCTTCCCGCGTGTAGAGCTTGACGGCGAAGCCGCGCACGTCGCGGGCAAGGTCGGCCGAACCCTTGTTGCCGGCGACCGTGGAGAAGCGCACGAAAGCCGGTGTCTTCTCGCCGGCGCGCTGGAAGATGTCGGCGCGGGTGTATTTGGCCAGGGATTCATAGGTTTCGAAATAACCGTGGGCGCCATAGCCGCGCGCATGGACGACGCGCTCGGGAATGCGCTCGTGATCGAAATGGAATATCTTTTCGCGGAAATGGAAGTCTTCCAGCACCGTCGGGCCACGGGCGCCGATCTTGAGCGAGTTCTGGTCGTCCGAGACCGGCCCGCCTTGCGCGGTGGTCAGCACCGGCGTGGAGCCGGATGCGGTCTGGTGCAGTTCGCCGCCTTCGCCGCGCTGCGGTTTCTGATCGTGAATGGTCGCGGCCGTTCCGGCCGGCCTGGAGGTTTGCTTGGCCATGACTGAAGTCCTCGAGGGGTCAATGCGCGGGCTGCGCTGGTTCCTCAATCTCGGGCAGGGCAATGTGTTCCCCGCCGATTTCAAATGCCGACGTGAAGAAGGCCGCCGGTTGGCGCGGCGGCCTCCAAACGTCCCAAGAGCAAAGAAGCTCTCAGAGATTCTTGTTGATCGCGGCGGCGGTCTTGTTGGTCGCGTCCTTGACGGCGGACTTGGCGTCGCCGACAGCCTTCTGGACCTTGCCCTTGGCTTCCTGTGCCGCGCCTTCGGCGCGCAGGCGATCATTGCCGACGGCCTTGCCGACACCTTCCTTGGCCTTGCCTACAGCCTGATTGGCGAGACCCGCGGCCTTGTCACTGGTGCTTCCCATGGAATGTTCCTTTTTGCGAATTGTCTGCCTGATCGGCGAGGACCAACGTCGCTTTGTCGGGAAGGTTCCGCATGCCGCGGAGAGCGCGGCAAAAGGAAAGGCCCGCCACCGACGCGACAGGTGACGGGCCTTCTGGAGTAGACCGGGCGTCCCACCGCCCGGCCATTTGCAAAACCTGTCAGCGGGGCGATCGTTCCATGGTGACGAAAAGCCCGTCTTCCGCGACGCATGCGGGCGACCTTGATCGCCAGATAAAAGAAACCCCGCCGGCAGGAGCCTGGCGGGGCTTGATTGGAGGAGTAACGGATCGAATGGGAGACGATCCACCTCTGAAACGTAAACGCCGCGCAAAGGTTCCGCTCTCCGCTCTCCCGTCAGTTCCTGTCCACCGGCTTCGAGCGCATCCTCGACACCGTCTCGCGCTCGGCCCGCTTGGAGCGCAGCGGCGGCAGGCCGCGGTCGATCAGGTCCATGTCCTCCAGCACCATGTCGCCCATGCGCTTGAAGGCGATGTCGAGCGCGCCGGCGCGGTGGGCCGAGCGCAGGAAGCCGGGCAGGGTGCGCACGGGATGGTCCGGCGCCAGCGGTTCTTCCGGAAAGACATCGCTGGCGGCGACGATATGGCCGCTTTTCACCGCCGCCATCAGGGCCGGGAAGTCGACCACCCCGGCGCGGCTGAGCAGGATGAAGGCGGCGCCCTTGCGCATTTTGGCAAAGGCATCGGCACCGAGAAAGCCCTGGTTCTCGGAGGTCACCGAGGCGACGACGAAGACGAAGTCACTGCGCGACAGCACCTCGTCGAGCGAGGCCGGCTCGACGCCATTGTCGATCAGGATCGATGGCGGCAGCCAGGGGTCGAAGACCCGGGTGCGGGTACGAAAGCCCGACAGCAGGCGGTTCAGCGCGCGGCCGAGATCGCCGAAGCCGACGATGCCGACATCGGCGCCCGACAAAAGCCGCGCCGTCAAATTGCCGTCGCCGCCCCACAACTCCTTGCCTTGCCGGAAGGCGAGGTCGGCATCGACGATGCCGCGGGCAAGGTTCAGCGCCATGGCAAGGCCAAGCTCGGCCACCGGATCGGCGAAGACGAGGCCGGTGGTGACGACATGGATGCCGCGCGCGAACAGCGTCTCGTAAGGCATGTTGTCGAGGAGGTTGCTCTCGACGTTGAAGACGCAGCGCAGCGCCTGCATGGCGTCCAGCGTTCCGGGCGCGATCGGCGGCTGGCCGACGATGTAGCGGGCCCGCGCCAGCACATCGGCCGGCAGCCCGGCGACGCCATCGGCCGTGGTTTCGACGACGCGGTATTTCGCCCTGAAGCGCGCCAGCTGCGGCGGCGTGAAGATCAGCTCGAGCGTGCGTGGTTCCGGCGCGCTGATCACCAGCGGCAAATCCTTGTTCGACATGATGATTCCTCCCGGCGCGGCCCGCGCACTCAAGGCAATAATCACCTCGCGTGAACCGATTTACAACTCGGAAAAATCGACTATTCATGCCCTCGGCGGACAAGAAAATGCGCCCGGCCGCGCCTCGGGAGGAGGAGCCATGGCACACAGGCAGGACAGCCGCGGCGTCCGTCGATCCACGACGTGGCGAGCCGCGCCGGCGTGTCGGCCGCCACCGTCTCCAAGGTCATGGCCGGCGTCACCACGGTAAAGCCCGAGAACGCGCAACGCGTCCTTGATGCCGTCGAGCAATTGGGCTTCCGCCTGGATCCGCTGGCCTCCGAGGGAGATCGTTCAGGCAGTGCGAGGTTGTGAAAGCCTGTACTGGCATAATTGACACAGCGTGCCGAAGCATTTCTTATGGCGCGGTATCCAACGCGGAGGGCACTATCCGGTGAAGAAATACGAGAAGCCAAGCTGGCAGAAGCGTGAGCGGCTCTCGGCCGTCACGGCCCAGACGAGCCCATCATCAGGTTTGCTCCCGCCGCCCTGAGCGGGCCGGAACGACGCTTTCGCCCGATGGGGCGAGGTGCAAGGCGCGGTCGCTCGATCGCGCCTTTTGCTTTTTGGCGGGACAGGGGAGGTCCCTCACGCCATGCCGGGCGCCCGCCTTGGTCCCAGATGGCGCACCTTGCGGCCGATGATCATCAGCCGGCGCGCCGTGTTGTTGCGCAGGCGCCGCGCGCGCCATTCCAGCCCTGTTTCGGTGGTGATCCGCTTGGCGTAGATGCTCACCCGCATACCTTCCTCATCCGAAGCCACCTTGACCGGGTCGTCATAAAAAGCGCCGATCTTGTCAGCCGCCATGCCTGGCGTTTCCAGCCAGCGCGGAATGTGAACCGAATGGAGCTGATCGACATCGATCATGACCCGCCCGATGCCGACGCCCGGCGTCGGGCATGTCGTCACGAAGGCATCGCCAATGAAGACGACCCCATCGCGGCGATGGCCTTGCGTCGTGGTCAGATTGACCTGTCTGACCTCGACGGGGCTCGCCACTTCGAAGTTGCCGCACTGCGCTGATATTTCGGGCATCAGCTCGCAGAGCATCTTTTGCGGATCGGCGCGGAAATCCCGCGTCCACTGGTCGGCGACGGTGCGATAGACGAACATGTTGGCCCGCATCCTGTCGCCGATGGGAAAAACGGTGAGATAGGCGACGCGGTCGGAGGCCCGCTTGCCATAGCAGGTGACGGCGCGATAGGCGCAGTCACGCGGCGCGACCGCGAGATCGAATCCCATCGAGAGCGAATGCGCCTTCGACAATTCGATGCGCTCGACGCCGATGGCGCGCCGCACCAATTCGCTGTAGCCGGTGGCCACCACCAGCAGGCGGGCATTGATGACGGTGCCGTCGGCCAGCACCAGCCGCTGCCGGTCCGGCCCGGTCGAGACCTCGGTTACCTTGCCGACCGTCAGTGGCACCTGTGGCGGCAAGGCGTCGCGCAGGCCGTTGATCAGCGCGCCGTAGGAAAATGCGTATTCCCACTTCTTTTCACGGGCGAAGAACTGGCCGAGGCGGAAGACATCGACGTCGGTAAACGGGGTGACGAGAGGCATGACCATCTTGTCGAGACCGAGCTTCTCGAACAGCCGCATTTGGTTCGCGCCGATCTTCTCGGCCCGGAACTCGTCGTGATGGACGCGGTGCGGATCGATCAGCGCCACCTTGCGGCCGGCGTTTCCCAACAGCGTTGCCAGGGTGGTGCCGGCCATTCCGGCCCCAATGATCGCTACGTCGACTTCAGCCGGGGGAGCCTCGGCGAGGGGTATGTCGACGCCCTCTATGCTAGTCATCTTTCGTCTCCACAATCCCTGGTGGAAATATCTTCCGGGCCCATAGCAACCTCAAGCAACCAGCACGGGTGGCTGGTGGTAACCAGTGTTTAGGTTAATGGTGGGCGCCTCTCCTGTTTCCAGCGCGGCGCGATCGCCGAGCCATCGATGAATTCCAGGCCGCCCGCCTCGTTGAGCGTGTGCAGCTTGCGCCCATTCCATAGCGCGCCTGGGGTTAAGATGGTCTCGACAACCTGCTCCATGCCGTTCACATCAAGGTGAGCGACGCGTGCGATGCCGAGGGCCGCGCCGTAGCTCCGGCGGCAATCCTGCACCGGGCGCAGCAGGTCGTTGCCGCGCTTGACCATGCGGCCGGCCGGGCGCGCCGAGGCGATGTCGACCAGTACGGGATTCCTGGGGTGCGGCGCCCACGGCCCGCGAAAGTCCGGCGCCGACCACAGATGGAGCGCATCGGAGAAGGCGCCGCCGCCGTCGCGGACGGTGGCGAACAGCCACCAGCGGCCGCCATGCTCGACCAGCGTGGCGTCGCTGGCGACGATATCGGACAGGAGCGTCGCTTCCTTGACCCAGCCGCCGGGGAAGGCGGTGGCGCGGTAGAGGTCGACCGTGCGGTTGGCGCAGCTTTCCGGCACCATCCAGACCTCGCCGTCGCGCTCGAAGACGAAGGGGTAGGAGAGGTGGTAGGGCAGGTCGAGCACCGGCTCGGGACGTCCGATCGGCCCCGATGGGCCAAACGGCACGGCGGAGATGATGGCCTTGCCGAGGCGGTGGATATAATCCTCGACGAACAGGGTTACCTGTCCCTGATGGAGGATCGGAAACGGATCGGCGTAGAAGCGGCTGCCGTCGTCGGGCAGCACCTGCCAGCCCGTTGCCGGATGGGCGCGCAGGTCGAACAGGTCGCGGCCGTCGGTCTGGCGCCAGCCGACCTTCCAGTGCGGGGCATTGTAGCAGAGGTGATAGATCTTCTGGACAATGCGCCGCGCCAGCGCCTTGCCCGCCCTGATGCCAAGCCTGGTGGTGGAGGGTATCCGTGGCGAGGCGCCGGCCTGCGCCGGCTCAGGCAGGACGGGCACGGTGCGCGCCGTGCCATTCATTGCCGAGGGGGGCATCGCCGCGACGATCAGGCTTGCCGTGCGCGCCAGCATGTCCTGGAACGAGGCAAGCGCGATGCCGCCATATTCGGTGCCCAGGCGTCCTTCGGCGACGGCGGCGCCGTTCTCCTCGATGCGGGCGATGGGCGTGCGGCCGTCGAGGATCAGCGCCAGCAGGGCCGCTTCGCCGGCGGCGCCGTCATAGGTCACGCGCCAGACCCGCGTTCCTTCCAGGTGGACGTCGCCGCAGAGGTCGATCACCAGGTCGGGGGAGGCGGGCGGCTGCGTCCGATAGGGCGCCAAAGCCGAAAGCGGCAGGCGCTCGGCCAGCCCGTCCGCCGGCAGGCCATGGATGGCCGTCTCAAGCTGAAACAGCGCCGTGGCGCTGCCTGGAATGCCGCCCCCGGCCGGCCTGGCGTCGACGGAAACCTCGACAGGGGCCAGCTCGGCCAGACGCCGCAGGAGCAGCAGGTGAAAAGCACGGACGCGCTCGCCGTCCAGGCGCAGGCTCACCCGCATGTCGCACCCCTGGCATTGCGACGTTGCGCATCTGGCCGGTGTTCGAAAATTGGACACGCGAGAGGCCCGGACGGATGGGTTGAAGTGAAGTGTTGCCCCATTTGCGTCCGTCTCCTGCTCGCCCGCGCCCGCGTCACCACGCTCGTGCCTCTATTAGGCAAACTCCGTGCCAAAAATCAGAAGAGCTCCCAACATAATTAACAGTGTTTTAACAGTTGGAGGAATAGCTAGGCTGAGGCCGCAATTAATCCTTGCAGGCACATGGAGTGTTGTCGGAGCGACCTTTGCAATCATCCCTGCTCTCGTTGCCGCAACAACACGCTCCAGAGGTGACGCAATACGCCCCGGAGCCGGCGCCGACGGCGTCCTATGCATCCTCGACCGTCGAGCTGGGTGACCTGAAGCGCATATTGGTGCGCCGCCGTTTCCTGATCCTCGCCACCGCCGCGCTGCTGACCCTTGTGACGCTGCTCTACGGCCTGTTCACGCCGGCGCTTTACAGTTCGGTGGCCGAGATCATCATCGATCCGCAAGACCTGCAGGTGGTCACCAACGACGTCAATCCAAGCCGCGTTCCGCCCGATGGCGGCATCACCATGGTGGAAAGCCAGGTCAGCGTCGTCCAGTCGACGGGCGTGCTGCTCAGGGCCATCGAGGCAACCAACCTGACCGAGGATCCGGAATTCAACGGGCAGGGCGGGTTGGTGGGCCGTTTGCTTGGCGGCTTGCTGGGTTCGGGGTCGGCCGAAACCGACAGGACCGGAAAGACGCTCGATGCGCTGCGCGGGCGGCTGGCGGTGAAGCGGGCCGACAAGGTGCTGGTCCTTGATGTGATCGTCACCGCCAAGAGCCCCGACAAGGCCGCGAAGCTCGCCAATGCCATCGCGCAGGCCTACCTCGCCGACCAGGCGAGCGCGCGCGCGAAGATGGCCACCGACGCTTCCGATTCCATCACCGCGCGGCTGGACGAACAGCGCAAGCGCGTCCAGCAGGCCGAGAACGCGGTGGAGGCCTACAAATCCGCCCACAACATGGTGATGGCGGCGGGCAACCTGGTCAGCGACCAGGAGCTGACTGAGATCAACACGCAGCTTTCCGCCGCGCAGAGCCGTACCGCGACGCTGAAGGCGCAGGTCGACCAGCTGCGCCGGTCCGGCGGCGCGCCGGACGCGACCTCGGAAGCGATGCGTTCGTCGGTGATATCGAGCCTGCGGGCGCAGGAGGCGACGCTTGTCGACCAGGTCTCGCAGCTTGGCACCGAACTCGGGCCGCGCCACCCCTCGATGATCGCCGCGCAGCAGCAGCTGCGCGACACGCGCGCCCTCATCGCGCGCGAACTCGGCCGCATCAGTGCGGCCGCCGAGACCGACTACGAGCGGGCGCTGGCCAACCAGCAGGCGCTGGAAGCCAAGGTCGCCGGCATGAAGAGCAAGTCGCTCGACACCGACCAGGCCTCGGTCAAGCTGCGCGAATTGCAGCGCGACCTCGAGGCGGTGCGCTCGGTCTACGCCACCTATCTGCAGCGGGCGCAGGAAACGCGCGAGCAGATCAATGTCGACAGCACCAATGCGCGCATCATCTCGCAGGCCATGCCTGCCTTGAAGAAGAGCTGGCCGCCGCTGCCGCTGCTGCTTTTCGGTGCCCTCTTCGGCGGGCTGGGGCTGGGCACCGCGCTGGCGCTGATCGCGGAATATTCCTCGCCGACGGTGCTTTCCAGCGCGCAGATGCAGTCGGCTATCGACGCGCCGGTGTTTGGCGTTCTGCCGGCGAAATCGGCGCGCCGCCGCTGGTGGCCTTTCGGCGGCGCTGCCGCCTCGGCCGGGCAGAAGACGGATGCGGTCGCGGGCCTGGCGCTGCGGCGCCTGTTCGCCTCCAGCCGGCGTCCGCCGAACTGGCCGCTGGTGCCGTCCATCCTGCTGACATCGCCGCCCGAGGACGCCGCGCAGCGGGGCAGGGTGGCGCGCCTGCTCGCCAATGCGGCGGCGGCCAGGGGTAGCCGTGTCCTGTTCATCGACACCAACAATGCCGGCGGCGGCAAGAAGGAGCCGCAACCCGGTCTCCTCGACGTTCTGCGCGGCGAATATGCCTTCGATGCGTTGAGCCAGTACACGGCCGGCAGCAATGTCGCGGTGCTGGGCAGGGGTCGGCAAAAGGCCGTCTTTTCCGAGGCGCAGGGCGTCTACTTCACGCAGCAGATGCTGGCGCAGGCGGGCCGCAATTTCGACCTCGTCGTCGTCGACGGCGGCGCGCTGGCCGACAATCTCAACGCCTCGCCTCTGGTCGCCATGGTCGACGAGATCGTGATGGTCGCGACGCTCAACTCGACGCCGATGCGCGATGTCACGACGGCCTCGCAGGCCATTTCCGTCATGGGGCGGCTGCCGACCGGCGCCTTGCTGGTCGACGAGGCGGCCTGACATGGCTGCGATCCGGACCGCCAACCCGGCAGCCGGCTGGGCCGGTCCGGGTCAGGCCCGCGCCGGCAGCTCCGTCGATTGGCTGACCGGCATCGGCCTGGTCACGGTCGTGGCGCTGCTGTTCGCCATCTCCGGCGGCATGCTGTGGCTGGTGGGCTATAATTACGACGGCCTGACCGGCAACCCCGCGACCAAGATCCATCCTTCGACCTACCTGCTGATACTCGTGTTTGCCTGGCGCGCCTGCACCTTCGGCAATCCGGTCGGCTACGTGGTTGCCGTCGCCGACCGGCGGCCAGCCAGCGCGCTGATGGCGGTCATGTCGATCGTGCTCCTGGTCGTCGTCATCGCGCGCCAGCGCCCCGGCATGGCCGGCATGATCGACACGTTCGTGGCGCCGGCGCTGCTGGTGATGATGCTGGCCGAGGAAAACGAGAAGACCTTCGCCCGGATGCAGACCGTGGTTCACGCCATCATGACCGTGAACGCGCTGCTGGCCCTGTTCGAGTTCGCCACCAAGACGCTGATCTTTCCCTATCGGCTCGACGGCGAAGCGTTCATGACCGACCTGCGCTCGACGGCGCTTCAGGGCCATCCGCTGTCCAATGCCACGGTGACCTCCATCTATGTGCTGGCGCTGCTGTCCGGTTCGAAATCGCTGTCCATGCCGCTGCGGCTCGGGATGATCGGCCTGCAATGCGCGGCTCTCGTCGCCTTCGGCGGCCGCTCCGCGATGGTGCTGACCATCGTGCTCGGCGGTTGCTACCTGCTCATCCAGGGCCTGCGCGGCTTGCGCACGGGGCGCGTCAACCTGCTTGGCGCGGCCCTCGGCCTCATCCTTGCCGCGCTGGTCCCGGTGGTCATCGCGGTCGCGGCGTCCTACGGCTTTTTCGACGCGCTGCTCGAGCGCTTCGTGTCGGACTCCGGCAGCGCCAATGCCCGCGTCGAGATGTTCGACCTGTTCAATCATCTGGAATTGCGCGACGTGATCGTGGGGCCGGACATCGACCTCATCGAGAGCCTGCGCCGCATCAGCGGCCTCGAGCAGGGCATCGAGAACCCCATCATCCGCACGGTCCTCTACCAGGGCGCCTTCTTCACCTTGCTGTTGTTCGTCGGCTTCGCGCTCTTCATGCATGAAGTGGCGCGCCGCTGCCATGCCGGCATCTGGCTGCTGATGCTGGGCTGGCTGATCCTGCTCAACACCTCAGAGAGCCTGGCGTCGAAGACGACGCTCATGACCAAATTCGTGGTGATCGCTCTGGTGCTGTATCGGCCGGTGCGGGGTGGGGTGAGGCAAAAGGTGCGCGGGCTGAACCCCCGCAGTTAGCGTCAGGCCTCCGCTTTTCGTCATCCCAGGGTCTGCGCCGCGTCGCTTCGCTCCTTGCTCCGCCCTGGGATGACGAAGATCTGGACGGTCGGCGTTATTGCTCCGCCATCCTCAACCCCAGCGCCTCGACCATCGCCGGGTCCAGCGCGCGGGTTTTGTCGTCCATCATGCCCATGCCGTCGAAGAGGTCCCAGAAGGCCCAGGGAAAGCCGGCGGCCTCGGCGCTTTGCCTGACATCGGAAATGTAGCGGGCGCGGTCGGGGTTGGGTGCCGCCACGTAACGCGCGTCGGTGCGCAGTGCGCCGAATTCGCCCATGATGACGCGCTGCGGCGCAATGCCGTTTCTGTCGGCCCAGTCGCGCGCCTGGCTGAGATATTTGTCGATGAACCAGCGGTCGGGCTGGGCGTCGAAATAGACCTTCAGCACGCGCTCGGTCTCCGCGTAGGCCGCCTTCTTGTCCGCTTCGGAGGTTTCGGTATCCGCCGCCATGCGCGCCCGGACGGAGGCCAACGTATTTTCGAGCGAGCCCGCCGAGGCCGGCCACGGCACATTGTTCAGCGCGCGGTAGACGGGCTCGCGCATCCACGGCGCGCCCTGGTGGCTGAACAGATAGGGCTCGTAGAAGTGGAAGGTGAACAGGATCGGCTCGAAGGCCGCCAGCGGCGCCGGATCGAGCGCGGCCAGCCCGCTCACCATCGAGCCGCAGCCGCCGGTGACGACCAGCGGCAAGGCCCGGGATGACGCCCTGGCCGCCGTCAGCAGGGACGCCTGGACCTGCGACCAGAGGTTGGAATCGCAGGACTGCGCCGGTTCGTTGACCGGCTCCAGCGCCACCATTCCAAGCGTGAACCGGTCCAGCCTGCCGGCAAGTTCGCCGACCAGCGCCCGATAGGCCGCGAATTCGGGTGCCGCGGTGCTGGAGACCATGCGGTCGGGGTTCCAGTAATGGGTGGCGCCGTTGGCCTGGACGTTGACGACGATGCCGAGACCGGCGTCGATCGTGGCGGCGACGGCGGCGTCCAGCATATCCAGCAATTTGCCGCGCGTGGTGGCGTCGGCGGCCAGGAACGGGCCGGGATCGACGGGCAGGCGGATGAAATCGAGCCCGGTGGCACGTAGCCGGCGGAGGTCGTCTGGGGTTGGCACCGGCCGCTGCGACTGGAAGGGCGGCCAGTCATAGTCGGTGCGCGGGGCGGGGAATTCACGCGTCAGCGCAAACCAGGGCCAGGCGTTGACGCCGCGGCGGAAACGCCATTCGCCGCTGGCGGCAAGCGCGGACGGCGCGGGAAGCTGCGCCATCGCCGCGGGCACCAGCGCCGTCGACAGCGCGGCGCGCAGCAACCGCCGCCGCGACCAGCCCGTCATACGGCGCCGGGCGAGGGGCGGTCGATCGCGGCTGTCCGCTCCGATGTCACGCCGAGAAGCCGGTAGGCTTCATCCTCATAGGCCAGCAGCACATCCTCCCAGCGGAAGGCTTCGCGGGCGCGCGTCCTGGCGGCTTCACCGCAGGCCTTGACCAGCGCGTCATCCTCCATCGCCTGCCGCATCCGCTCGGCGCAGCTTTGCGTATCGGTGAAGTGGACGGCTGCGGCCCCGGCGACCCACCTGTTGTAGGGATTGTCGTGCGCGATCACCATGTTGCCGGCGGCCAGCGCCTCGACCAGCGACGGGTTTGTGCCGCCGACGGTGTGGCCGTGCATGTAGGCGCGCGCGTGATACCTCAGCGCCTTCACCGCCGCCTGGTCGTAGATGGCGCCCGGCAGCACCACCGAGGCGTTCGCGGCCTTGCGGATGGCGACATGATAGGGATTCTGGTCGGAGAGCGTGCCCAGAACCACCAGCTTCATGTCGCGTTTCTGGCTGCAGAAGGCTTCGACGATGGGCAGGATGTTGTTGTCGGGCTCGATGCGCGCGATCGAGATGAGGTATTTTCCAGGTTCGAGCCCGAGCGCGCGTACCGGCGCCTCGGGCGCCGACGTCACCGGGTCGGCGCCATAGGTGATGGTGGCGATGGCGCTGCGCGGCCGGCGCGTCGCCAGGTGATCGGCGATGACAGGATGGTCGGCGACCAGGCGGTGCGAAGCCCAGGCGCCGATCCATTCATTGAGCCAGAACCAGGTGCGCGCCGCTGGTCCCCATTTCGGGCGGCGCCACTCGATGCCGTCCATATTGGTGATGATCTTGCGCCGCATCAGCCTGAGCCAGGTCAGGAAGACCGCGCCATTATAGCCGAGCACCAGGCAGACGCCGGGCCGGCGCGCGGCGTCGAGCACGCACTGCCAGTCGAATTCCAGCGTCGCGCGCGGTCCTTTCGAGGCGACCTGGATGTGGATCAGGTCGATGCCGCGCCAGCTGTCGAGGCGCACCCGCTGGTCGACCCGTTCGACCTCGTCCTGGCAGTAGACGCCGACCTTCCAGCCGCGTGCGACCAGGAAAAGGGCCAATTTCTCGGCGAAGGTCTCGAAGCCGCCATGAGCCGCGGGAATGCCGCGCGTTCCCAGGATCAGGATGGAAGGCTGTTCCGGTTTCATGGCTGCTGGTACTTTCAGGTCCGCTCGATCCGTGATGCGAGGCTGTGTCATCTCAGAACCGCAGCCTAGCGATATCCATGCCAGACCGGGTTCCGGCCATCATCGCACCGGGGTTGTAAAATATTTCTTCCAACCGCCGGAGTTGTTTCACTATCGGTCAACTTTCCGCACGTATGTGTATCGAAACGAGGCAATGCCGGGGCCGGCCGGCCCGCAGATGGGTACATTAGCCCGGTATGATCCTTGCTGATGGACTTCTGCGCGCCGGAATCGGCGGAGGGCGTGCAGCATTGGTGTGGTGATCCCGTTCATGACCACACTCGCAACCAGTGAAGTCCAAAGGGGTGTTTCCGGTCGCCGGTACCGTCAGGCGGCGGGATCGTCACACCACCCCTGACAGAAAGATGCATGTGAAGATGCGGATTGCCTGCATCCACCAGGGCTACGAACTCTACGGCTCCGACCGCAGCTTCGCGGAGAGCGTGGCGGCGCTGCGCGCCGCGTTTCCGTCCGCCGACATCGAAGTGGTCCTGCCGCGCGGCGGGCCGATCCTGCGGATCCTGGAACCTCATGCCAGCCGGATCGTCTTTGAACCGCTCTGGGTGCTGAGGCGTCAGGCGATGCTGCGGCTGGCGACCATCGAGATGGCGCGGCTGCCGGTCGCGCTGTGGCGGGCATGGCGGCGCCTGCGCGATTGCGACCTCGTCTACGTCAACACCTCGATCGTCGCCGACTATGCGCTGGCCTCGCGCCTGCTGCCGACGAAGGCCCTGCTGCACATCCACGAGATTCCCGAAGGCGTGCTGCGCCGGATCCTGGTCGGGTTGATGCATTGGAGCCGTGCCGATCTCATCTTCAACTCGCGCGCCACGCGCGCCGCGTTCGGCGATCCCAAATCCGCGCGCTCATACGTCGTCTACAACGGCGTTGCCGGCCCGGCGGCGGCCGAGGCGATGACCTATGACGGCAAGCGCCCGCTACGGGTGCTGCTGCTTGGCCGCATCAACCGGATCAAGGGCCAGGAAGTGCTTCTGGAGGCGATCGCCTCGATGCCGGCGGAGCTGAAGTCGAGGATCGAGGTGCGGCTGGTCGGCGGCGCTTTCGAAAGCGTCGAGCGCGAGCGCGCCTTGGCCGAACTGGTCGGGACCATGGGGCTGGCCGATCAGGTCAGCACCTTGCCTTTCATCTCCGACCCTTCCGAGCATTACCGCTGGGCCGATATCGTCACCGTGCCGTCGCGGCGCCCGGAATCGCTCGGCCGCGTCGCCATCGAGGCGATGGCCTATGGCCGGCCGCCTCTGGTGTCGGCGATCGGCGGACTGGTCGAGGTGGTCAGCGACGGCGAGACCGGCTGGCATGTTCCGCCTGACAATGCCCCCGCGCTTGCCGCGAAATTGCAGGAGATCGTCCTTGCCCCTGAAGCCTGGCGCGGGTTCGTCGCCGCCGGGCGCAAGCGCTACGAGACGATGTTCAGCGAGCCGGTCGCGGCCGCGACGATCGCCGCGATCGCCGCCGACAAGCTGAAGACGGCCATGGCAAGGCCGGGCAAGGCGGCAACCACCCGCCAGGCGGAGACGCAGCCGTGAAGTTCCCCGTCCATCTGGTGCGGCGCCTCGTGCTGATGATCGGCGGCGAGGCAATGCAGAGCGGCTTCCACTTCGCCCTCAACCTCGCGCTGCTGCACATGCTGTCGGCGCAAGGCTACGGCCTTTTCGCCCTCGCCATGGTGATGGGCGGCGTCGGCCTGTCCTACATCAGGTCGCTCACCGCCGTCCCCGCCTCGATATGGATGAGCAAGAGCAGCAACAGGGCCGGCGTCGATGCCCATGACGTGGCCTTCGGAACGGCGGCGCTGGTGGTGGCGCTGCTGATGGCCGCCGGCACGGCTATCCTGATGCATCTCCTGGGCGACCCAAGCGGCATTGCCGCCGGCTGCTTCGTCGGCGCCTGGTCGCTGCGCAGCCATATGCGCACGGCATTCTTCACGCGTCGCCAGCAGGTGGTCGTCTCCATCAGCGACGCCGCCTTCACGATCGCCGGCACCGTGCTCGCCGGGCTGGCGATCTGGTTCGCCACGGACGTGCTGCAGACCGTGTTCTACGCCCTTGCGGCGGCAAATCTATTTGGCATCTTCGTCCTGGTCCGGCTGTCAGGCCGCAGGGTTCGCGTCAGTTTCCGCATGCCGACGCGCCGGCGCTACACCAGGCTCTGGCGCCAGCTGTGCTGGTCGGCCTTCAGCGCGACCACCACCAACATCCAGGGTCAAAGCCTGGCGCTGCTGGTCGCGGGCATTGCCGGGCCGGCCGCCTACGCGCCGCTGGCGGCGGTCCTCGTGCTGTTCGCTCCGCTGCGCATCATCAGCCTTGCCTTCGTGAACATGACGCAGCCGGAACTCGCGAAGCTGATGCAGGCCAACGAAACGCGCCGCGTCTGGGCGCAGGCGAAGATCTGGTCGCTCGTCATGGGGCTCGGCGGCCTGGCCTATGGATGCGCCATCATGTTCGTCCTGCCGATGATAAAATCCCAGGCTCTGCAGGATGCCTCGGTCGGGTTCATCGGGCTTTTCGTGATCGCGAATTTCGTGCCGATCATGCTCTACATCATGCCCCGCATCGTGCTCGAGATCTTCGGCGATTT
Source organism: Mesorhizobium sp. GW821-FHT07A06 (assembly GCF_059419085.1). Taxonomy (NCBI): domain Bacteria; kingdom Pseudomonadati; phylum Pseudomonadota; class Alphaproteobacteria; order Hyphomicrobiales; family Phyllobacteriaceae; genus Mesorhizobium; species Mesorhizobium sp. GW821-FHT07A06. Next base: position 939,365 of record NZ_JBWKRC010000002.1, on the reverse strand, counting down.
CCGGATCGTCGCGTTCATCACGATGGGCGGCGCGATCGTCGGGCTGGCGCTGATCGCGATCCTGCTGGCCGTCGCGTCCCCGCCATGGGCGCTGCTGGGCTCGGCGGTCTCCGAGACCTTCGTGCTCGTGGCATCATGGTATTTCGCGCATCACCGCATGTGGAACATCGAGCATCCGGACCAGCAGCGGTATAGCCGCCTGGGCTCCTGGCGACGGGCGGTCACATTCGCCGCGGCAAAGCGATAGGAGAAGGATGTGGCAGAACAGGCAGTGCACATTGCCGCGGTGGCCGACTTGCCCGACGGGCAGGCTTCTCATCCCGCCATCGTCGCGGCGAACGACGCCTACACGGCGCGGTTGCACACCAGTCTCGAAGCGGTCAGGCCGCTCTGGCTGCGCTTCCAGACGGATGGCGTCTGCACCGCCCACCAGCATTTCGCGTGGGTGGAGGGGATCGTGGCGCGGCTGATGCCGGCAGGCGCGGAGCCGCTCATCGTCGAAGTGAACAACGCGGTGACGGGCGCGCCCTTGATGTTGGTGCCGCTGATGCTGCGGCCAGCCTTCCACCATCGGGTGATCGAATGGCTGAGCTGTGGCGTCTGCGACTATTCGGCACCGCTGCTGGCCGATGCGAGCGCGTGGACGGCGCAATCCGCGCAGGCCGCGTGGGCGGCGGTGCGTTCCGTGCTGCCGGCGGCGGACCGCGTCAACATCCTGGGAATTCCGCGGCGGATCGGCGGCGTCGCCAACCCGCTGGCGCTGCTTCCGGCAACGCGCGATTCCCTCCAGACCACCTTCGGCCTGGCCATCGACGGCGAGCCGGAAACCGTCCTCAAGCGCCTGTGCAGGCCATCCTTCGTCAAGGAATTCGGCAAGGACTGGCGCCGGCTCGAACGGCTCGGCGGCGTGGAGCTTGTCGAGGCCGGCACGCAGGCCGAGGTCGAGCAGCTCTTCGGCGAACTGATCCGGATGCGGCTCAGCCGCTTTCGCGAGCTTGGCCGCTTCGACTTGCTGACACAGGAGGCGGTTGTCGATTTCTACCGCAACGCCGCCCTGCAGGGTCTGCCGGACGGATCGGTGCGGCTCTTCGGGCTGCGCGTCGGCGATGCCCTGATAGCCGTCCAATATGCGGTGGTCCATCAAGGGACTGTTCATGCTCTGCTGATAGCTATGGACCAGAGCGTGGTGCCCAATGTCTCGCCGGGCCTCCTGATCATGGGCCGGCTGATAGGCTGGGCGCGCGAGCGGCGGTTCGATTATTTCGACCTGTCGGTCGGCGACCAGAGCTACAAGGAACGCATGGGCGCCAAGGCTTCGGTGCTGGCCGAACTACGCCATGGGTTGACGGTGCGGGGCCGTGTCGCGAGCGCCGCCATCGAACTGCGCAACCGGACCGAGGCCTTCGTGCGTTCCAACCCCCGGCTGCGCAGCGCGGCCCAAGGGATGATGCGGGGTTTGCGGCGTCTTCGCGGAGGATGACGAGGGCGGGCCTGAACGACGGGAGAAGGACGTGGCAGGCCAGGCAATGCGAATAGAAGCGGTAGCGGATGCAGCGGGCCAACCGGCTTCCCCCGATGTCGTCGGTCTGGGCGCCATCGCCCACTATACGGCGTGTCTGCACACCAGCTTCGACAGCGTAAGGCCGCTGTGGCAGCGCCTTGAGGCGACCGGCCTCTGCACCGGCCATCAGGGCCTTGCCTGGGTGGAAGGGATCGCCAAACGGCTGATGCCCGCAAACGCCGAGCTGCTGGTGGTCGAGGTCAGCGACGCCGTCACGGGCGCGCCGGTCATGTTGCTGCCACTGATGCGGCGCCGGGCGCTTGGACACCATGTCATCGAATGGCTGAGCTGCGGCGTGTGCGATTACTCGGCGCCGCTGCTGGCCGATGCGAGACCCTGGACCAGACAAGGTGCCGATGCGGCATGGGCAGCGGTCCGTGCCGTGCTGCCACCGGCGGACCGCATCCACATCGCGGGCATTCCGCGACAGATCCATGGCGTCGCCAATCCGCTGGCGCTGCTTTCGGCGACGCGCGACTCCATCCAGATCGCGTCGGGCCTGGCCATGCACGGCGAGCCGGCGACGCTGATCAAGCGCATCTGCAAACCGTCCTTCGCCAAGAATTTCCACAAGCACTGCCGCCGCTTCGAACAGATGGGCAGGCTCGACCTGGCCGAGGCCGAGACACCGGACATGGTGGAAAAGCAGTTCGCGACGCTGCTGGAACTCAGGCTCAATCGCTTCCGCGAGCTCGGGCGTTTCGACCTGCTGACGCAGGCACCGGTCGTCGAGTTCTATCGCAACGCCGCCCTGCAAGGCCTGTCCGACGGCTCGGTGCGGCTGTTCGGGCTGCGTGTCGGGCAAACCTATCTCGCCGTCATCTACGTGCTGGTCATGAAGGGCACCTTGCATGCGCTCCTGCTCGGGATCGACCACGACGCGGTGCCCAACGCCTCGCCGGGCCTGACGACAATCGGCAAGCTGATGATGTGGGGGGTGACGCAAGGGCTCGGCTATTTCGACCTTTCGGTCGGCAGCCAGGGCTACAAGCAGCATATCGGCGCTTCAAGCTCGGTACTGGCGGAGTTGTGCGAGCCGATCACGCTGCGGGGCAGCGGGGCGACCGCCTATATCAAGCTGCGCAACAGGATCGAGCTTTTCGTGCGCTCCAAGCCGGAACTGTACAAGGCCGTGCAGGGTGTGATGCGCCGGTTGCGGCGATTGAAGACTTGACGAACGGCTCCCGAAGCGGCTTCGGGAGCAGGAATTGATGGCCGTGCGCGATGAGGTGATGGTTCAGAGCGGCTCGGTGTCGAAGAGCAGCATCGTCACCAGATCATCATCGCTGGCGAACTTTCGCCGGTCCTCCGCGCAGGCCCGGCCGATCTCGCTGGCAAAGGCGGTGCGAATGGCCTCCGGACTGTCGAAATAGAGGATGGCGACCCTGTAGGGCGTCTCCCCCGGCAGGACATTCATGATCGGCGAACGGCTGATCTCGTAGCGCCGCAGTCCGGGCAATTGCTTGGCCAGCGGCACGTGAATGTCGTGATAATGGCGCTCGAAGGCGACGGGATCGGCGGGGGTTTTGTAGATGACGAGCATCTTGGCCATGGTGGTGCTCCCTGTTTGAGGTGATCGCGCCGCGTCGGCGCCGCACCAATGTCGTTCGCCGGGAGCGGATTTCGACAGGCATGCCGGATTTTCGCAGGACCAGCGGCATGGCCCCGCGCCCGAAATTGACAGGACTGCTTGTCTCCGTCATCCTTGAGCCCAGTCGCCCGATGTGTGAGGGCGACCGAGGGCAGCGTCATGTTCAGTCCCGTAACCAGCCAGAATGCCAAGCGCGCCGCGGTGCGCAAGGCGCTCGACGCTCACAAGGTCTATATCACCGCACAGAGCTTTTCGGACGGTGCCTACAAGGCACGGGTGCTGGTCGACGGCGAAGCCTACTGGGTGGATGAGTTCCGGCTGAGCCAGCTGCAGCAGGGCCTGTCGCCGGCCGAGCTCGAACTGACGCCGGCCACCGACGATTGAGAGCGTGATTTCCATCGGTTCCGGAACGCGGCGGTTGCTCCCGCTCGCCAAACGCCTTGGGCGCTGACCCATGCCGGCTCCCGCCAAACTCAAGACCTATCGCGCCAAGCGCGAATTCTCCAGGACGCCAGAGCCGGCGGGCGGGCTCATTACCGGCGGCGGCAACCGCTTCGTCGTCCACAAGCACCACGCCACGGCGGACCACTATGACCTGCGCCTGCAGGTCGGCGATGTGCTGAAGAGTTGGGCGGTGCCACGCGGGCCTTCGCTCAACCCGGCCGACAAGAGGCTGGCGGTGGAGACCGAGGACCATCCGCTCGAATATATCGATTTCGAGGGCGTCATCCCCGAGGGCGAGTATGGCGGCGGGCCGATGATCGTTTGGGACGCCGGCACATGGGCGCCGATGGACGATGTGGAGAAGAGCCTGAGGACCGGCGCCTTCAAGTTCCGGTTGGCCGGCGACAAGCTCAATGGCGGCTGGATGCTGACGCGCCTGAAGCCCAAGCCCGGCGAGGACGCGGAGAAGAAAAACTGGCTGCTGTTCAAGGAGCGCGACCTTGCCGCCGACACGGCGCTGAACATCCTCGAAGCGCGGCCGGAAAGTGTGAAATCGGGATTGCGCATCGAGGAGCTGGCGGCAGCGGCGAAGCCGGCCGCGAAGTCCGCGCCCAAGCCGGGTTCCCTGAAACCAAGCACGCTGCCTGGCGCCGTCAAGGCACCGGCGCTCAGCCGCATCGAGCCGCAGCTGGCGACGCAGGTGCCAAAGCCGCCGGGCGGCGAAAGCGTTGCCGAGAACACGAACGAGCCCTGGCTGCACGAGATCAAGTTCGACGGTTACCGCACCATGGCGCATGTTTCCGACGGGCAGGTGCGGTTGATCACCCGTGGCGGCATAGACTGGACAAGACGCTACGGCGACCTGCCGCACGCCTTCGCCAAATTGCCGTGCCGCGAGGCGATCATCGATGGCGAGATCGTCGTGCTCGATGGCCGGGGCATCAGCCGCTTCGCGCTGCTGCAGGACGCGCTGGCCGAAGGCGCGGGCAGCAAGCTGCATTTCTATGCCTTCGATCTCCTGCATCTCGACGGCTGGGACCTGACGAAGGTGCCGCTCATCCGGCGCAAGGCGCTGTTGGGCGAGTTGCTCGCCGGTCTCGGCGCCAATTCCGCCATCCAGTTCTCCGACCATGTCGAAGGTTCGGGGCAGGGGCTTTACGACCAGGCGACGGAGCTCGGGCTGGAAGGCGTCGTGTCCAAGCGCGCCAATGCCATCTACCAGAGCGGCCGCACCAAGAGCTGGACCAAATGCAAGGCGCTCCAGAAGGACGATTTCGTCATCGCGGGGTATACGACCTCGCAAGCGGCGGAAGGGCTGGCCGCACTTGGCATGGCCGAGTGGGAGGACGGCGAACTGCACTATCGCGGCAAGGTCGGCACCGGCTTCGACCGCGATACGGCGGAGGATTTGCTGGCCCGGCTGGAGCCGCTGACGTCAGGCGCGTCCGCGCCCGAAGGCGTGCCGCGCGAAATCATGCGCGAGATGCATTGGGTGAAGCCGCTGTTTTCGGCGCGCATCCACTATGCCAACCGCACGGCGGACAATTCGTTGCGCCATGGCGTGTTTCGCGGCCTCAGGGATGTCGGCCTGTCGACGCCGGTCTCGGCCAAGCGCAAGCGGCTGATATCCGAGGCGGACCTCGCCACCATCTGGGTGACCAATCCGGAGCGGCGGCTGTTCGGCAAGACCGGGCCGACCAAGCTCGACATCGCCGTCTATTACGCGCTGGTGGGCGATTTCATGCTGCCGCATATCCTCGGCCGGCCGGTGTCGCTGGTGCGCTGCCCGACCGGCCTGCCCAAGGATTGCTTCTTCCAGCGCCACGCCTTCACCGGCATGCCGCCCTCGGTGGTGACGTTCCAGTCGACCAATTCCGAAGGCGAAACCAAATCCTATCTCTCGGTCGAAGGCGCCAAGGGCTATCTGGCGCTGGCGCAGTTCGGCGTCGTGGAGTTCCACACCTGGGGCACGCACCGCGCCAGTCTCGACAAGCCCGACCAGATCGTCTTCGACCTCGACCCGGGCGAGGGGATTTCGTGGCGCGAGGTGGTGGAGGCGGCCGTCCACATCAAGGGCGAGCTGGAGGGGCTGGGGCTGGTGCCTTTCGCCAAGACGTCCGGCGGCAGCGGCATCCATATCACCGTGCCGGTTACGCCAAGGCAGAACTGGAAGAAACTGCACCAGGCGACCAGCGCGATCGCCACGCATCTGACGGCAACCGCGCCCGACACCTTCACCACCACCATGGGCAAGGAAAACCGCAAGAAGCGCATCTTCATCGACTACCACCGCAACGCGCGCGGCCACACCTCCGCCGCGCCCTATTCGCTGCGCGCCCGCACCAATCTGCCGGCCTCGACGCCGGTGAGCTGGAGCGACCTGGAAGCGATCGATGCTCCGCAGGATCTGAACTATTCGTCGCTGCCGGGCTTGCTGGAGACGTCGGGCGATCCGTGGGCTGAGATCGACGAGTTTGCGCGGGATTTGCCGACACTGCGTTCGTCATCCTAGGGTCTGCGCCGCGTCGCTTCGCTCCTTGCTTCGCCCTAGGATGACGAAGCCTCGAGGCGTTCGGCCAATCACCAGCGCCTAAACCGCCATCGACGCTTCCGACAATTTGAATTATTCTCTCCCCACGACCTGAAAAGACGCAGCGGAAGATTTCGTCAGGGATTTGCCGGTATTGTGCGGGGTCGGTGTAGGATTTCCACGGCGCCAATCGTCCTTCGGACGAAAGCGCTGCAGAGAGCATGATCCCAAAAAGCGGGAACCGGTTTTTGGACAAGATCATGCTCAGTCGAAAATGTCAGTGCATGGCCGCGTAGGAGTGTATCATGGCGCCCAGGGCAAGTTGGAAAGGTTACCTCAAGCTCAGCCTCGTCAGCTGTCCGGTGCGGTTATACCCCGCGACCAGCGCGAGCGAACGCATCTCGTTCAACCAGCTGCACAAGAAGACCCACAACCGCATCAACATGAAGCCCGTCGATCCCGAACTCGGGTTGGTCGAGCGCTCGGATCTGGTCAAGGGTTACGAGTACGAGGACAAGCAGTACATCATCATCGATGATGCCGACCTCGACGCGGTGCGCATCGAATCCAATCACACGATGAACATCGAGGCCTTCGTCGACGAGGGCGAGGTCGACGTCATCTACCAGGACGCGCCCTACTACCTGGCGCCGGATGGGGCGATGGCGGAGGAGACGTTCGCCGTGCTGCGCGAGGCGATGCGCAAATCCGGCAAGCTGGCGATCGCGCGGCTGGTGCTGTCCAGCCGCGAACGGGTGGTGACGATCGGCGCACGCGAGAACGGCATGTTCGTGTGCACCTTGAGAAACCCGAACGAAGTGCGTGGCACGGCTGAATATTTCGGCAACATTCCGGCCGGCAAACCGGACCCGGAAATGCTTGAACTCGCCGAAGCGCTGATCAAGCAGAAGGAAACCACCTTCGATCCGAAGAATTACGAGGACCGCTATGAGATCGCGCTGATGGCGATGATCCGCGAGAAGCTCAAGGGCCACAAGCCGATCATCGCGGCGGCGCCCGAGCGCGGCAATGTCATCAACCTGATGGATGCGCTGAAGGCCAGCCTGTCGCAGTCGAAGCCGCCGGCCAAGTCGAAGAGCAAGGCCGATGAGGCGGCGAAGCCTGCCGCCAAGAAGGCGGCAGCGGGCGGGGCTCCTGAAAATCCGCTGAAGGCCAGTCTGCTGAAGGCGGTCGGCAAGAGCAAGAAATGACGGCACCGGCCGTCGCGGGCGGCGTCTTCGGCACGATCGGCGCGCTGGCGGCGTTTCCGCTCAGGCTCGCCGCCCGCGAGGTCGAGCGCCGGCATGGCCAGCTCAGGCGCGGCATCACCCGGCGCACCACGCATGTCGTGTTCGGCCGTACGCTTCTCGCCAAGGCTGGCCTCACGAAAAACGGCGATGCCGGGATCGAGCGCCGCGTCGCCGCCGAACGTGCGGCAGGGCGCATCCTGATCAGCGAGAACGGCTTCTTGCGCCTGCTCGGCTTGATGAAGGCGCCGGAAGCATCGTCGCTGTCCCGGCAGTCGCTGATCGACCAGTCTCGGCTGTCCGGCGCCGACCTCGATCTGCTGTCGCTCTTCGACGCGTTCGAGCATGAAGCGGAGCCCTATTCCTTCCGCGACCTGATCCTGGCGCGCAAATATGCCGGGCTGGTGGCCAGCGGCGCGACTTGGGGAGCGATCGCGCGCTCCGTGCACCGCTCCGGCCCGGTGGCTTCGCTCACCGCCAAGTCGCTCGCTGTCGGCTCGCAGCATGGCCGCGCCGACGGGATCTATCTCGAGGGCGGCCAGAGCGAACTCGACGGGCAGTTGCTGTTTGACCTGGGCAGCGCGCCGCAAGGCGACGACACGCTGGAAGACCTGTTCGCCGAGGCAGAAGCGGTGGAGGAGGGGGGCGACCATGACGGTGCCGCCACGCTCTACCAGCGCTGCCTCGCCATCGACCCGACCGACGCCATCGCCGCCTTCAACCGCGCCAACTGCCTGCGCGCCGCCGGCCACGCGGCCGATGCCGCGCATGATTATGCCAGGGCGATAAAACTAGACCCCGCCTTCGTCGAAGCCTGGTTCAACCTTGCCGGCCTGATGAGCGAGCAAGGCCGCGACGCCTCGGCGCGAAAGCACCTGCAGAAGGCGATCGCGCTCGACAAGGCCTATGCCGACCCTGTGTTCAATCTGGCGCGGCTGGAATTCGACGCCGGCAATCTGCCCGAGGCGCGGCGGCTGTGGGTGCGATATCTGGAACTCGACGCGGAGTCAGAATGGGCCGGGGTGGCGGCCAAGGGCGTGCAGTTCGTGGATATGCAGTTGGCGCGGACGGCGGGTTGAGGCCCTTTCCTTCTCCCCTTGTGGGAGAAGGTGGATCGGCGCGCCAGCGCCGAGACGGATGAGGGGTGCTGGAAGGAATGAGAGGTTGACGAGCTTGTTGTTTGCAGAGGCGTTGATGACCGTGTGCGCCAAGCTGGAACACCCCTCATCCAACCGAGCTTCGCTCGGTCACCTTCTCCCAAAAGGGGAGAAGGGGTCGTCAACGCCGGAGTTTCCATGACCAGCTTCCTCTTCGACGGCTTCGACACCGCCCCCGCCACCATCCTGCTCGCCCACGGCGCCGGCGCATCGATGGATTCGCCCTCCATGACCGCCACCGCCAATGCCCTGGCCGCCGCGGGCTTCCAGGTGGCGCGCTTCGAATTCCACTATATGGCGGCCCGCCGCTACGGCCAGCGCAAGCCGCCGCCGCGCGCCGAGACGGTGAACCCGGAATACGTCAAGGCGATCGCCGACTTGCGCGCCAGGGGCGTGACCGGGAAGCTGATCATCGGCGGCAAGTCGATGGGCGGGCGCGTCGCTTCCATGGTCGCGGACGAGATGTTCGCCAAGGGCGAGATTTCGGGGCTGGTCTGCCTCGGCTATCCCTTCCATCCGCCTGGTAAACCTGATCAGTTGCGCACGAAGCATCTGATAGGCCTGAAGACGCCGACGCTGATCTTCCAGGGCACGCGCGACGAGTTCGGCACGCGCGACGAGGTGGCCGGTTATGGGCTGTCCGATGCGATCGAGGTGGTGTGGCTGGAAGATGGCGACCATGATCTCAAGCCGCGCAAGAGCATTTCCGGATTTTCGGCGGCGGATCATCTGAAGACGCTGGCGGAGACGGTGAGGGCGTGGGCAGGCAGGCTTTAGGGCGCGTACGCCTCGCACCCTTTTCGACAGTCGGCGCCGCCCCTCATCTGGCTGCCGCCATCTTCTCCCCGTAAACGGGGCGAAGGGTGCTCTCGTCGCCGGTTTTCGCCAATCGCCAATCGCCAACGTTTCAGAAATGGCGCGGCGATGCGGCCAGCCTCTTTCTCCCCGTTTACGGGGAGAAATGCCCGGCAGGGCAATGAGGGGCAGCGCCACCATCTGCAATTGGCGGAGGCCTAGGGCATTTCACCGTTTCACGGAAACGGCGAACTGCTCTAACTCATTGTTTTAACGCAACTCCGGACGGAAAACCGTTTCACACTTTTCCTGGAATTGCTCTAGGAACCCGTTTCGTCAGCCCCTTGCGACCGTCTTCCGTTTCCTGCTTTCATGCACCGAATGAAAATCGCCACCTTCAACATCAACAACATCAACAGCCGGCTGGACAATTTTCTGGCCTGGCTGGTGGCGGCGAAGCCCGATGTCGTCTGCCTGCAGGAACTCAAGGCGCGCGATATGCAGTTTCCGCGCACCGCGCTCGCCGATGCCGGCTACGGCGCGGTGTGGAAGGGGGAGCCGACCTGGAATGGCGTCGCCATCCTCGCGCGCGGCGCGGAACCGGTGCTGACCCGCGACGCCTTGCCCGGCGACGATACCGACAAACAGAGCCGCTACATCGAGGCAGCGGTGAACGGCATCGTCATCGCCTGCCTCTACGCGCCGAACGGCAATCCGCAGCCGGGGCCGAAATTCCAGTACAAGCTCGCCTGGCACAAGCGCCTGGAAGCGCATGCCGAACAGCTTCTCGACACCGGCCTGCCTGTCGTGCTGGCCGGCGACTACAACATCGTGCCCGAGCCGCGCGACATCTACACCACGCGCTCCTATGACGACAACGCGCTCGTGCAACCGGAGAGCCGGGCAGCGTTCGCTGCCCTCATCGAGCAGGGCTGGGTCGACGCGCTGCGAAAAGTCTATCCGAAGGAGACGCTCTATACTTTCTGGGATTACCGCCGTAACCGCTGGCAGCGCGATGCGGGTTTGCGGCTCGACCACATCCTTTTGTCAAAAACGCTCGCCCGCCGGCTGAAGGGGGCGGGCATCGACCGCGACGTGCGCGGACAGGACGGCGCCAGCGACCATGCGCCTGTCTGGGTGGAGCTGAAGTGAGCGGCCGCGCGACAATCGTCACACGAACAAGCAATGCCAACGCGTAGACCGCTTCAGCGGCCTATCCGTGCTCGCCGTCAATCCAGCCCCAGCGGTGTTGGTCGATCAGGTTCCGAGGCTCAATCTATTAGGACCGGCGGAGCCGAGGCGGTAGCCGTGACCGATTTCAGATTGCCCCTTTTGACCAGGACGGGCCGTTCATAGGTTTTCTTCATGTTTCAAGCTCTCGACAATGGCGATGGCGTAAAATCATTTAAAGCGTCATATCAACACCGTTGACAGCCAGGCCATGCCGGAAAATCCGGCGAAGGCGCGATATTCTTATTGCGGCGAGGGTGTCGAGGGCACCGCAGCGACGATGGATTTCAGATTGCCCTTCTTGACCAATACGGGCCGTTCATAAATCTTCTTCATAACGCAAGCTCTCCACTATATCCCACGAGGACAGTGACACAACGCCGCCTGGTGTCAATATTTCGCCGGGGATAGTCCAACGCGTATCAGTGATGACTGTGGCAAATTAACACCGGTTCTTTTTGTGGCGATTGATCAAGCCGAAGAACACATTTTTGCGCCGCGACGCAGGCGGTCGTGATCAGCTTCGAACTGATCTCTTGATCGAGGTCACTAACCGATCTTCTTCGGAATTTTAAACGCATCCATCCGTCGCATGCGGGCACCGATGCGTTTTGCGATAGACGGTTGACGCTGGTAGTCTGGCCCGAGAGCCAGGCGAGGGGAAGCGCGATGAACAGATTGGCTGACAGGTTGGCTGCGCTTGTCCTTGCCGCGCTTGCGATCGCCTGCCTGGCGCTGGTCTCTCCGCTGCTCGGCGCTGTTGCCTCGCATGGCTTTTCCGGGCCGGGCGCGGATTTGCCCCGGTTGGCGGCTTTCTCCGTGGCGGCACTTGCCTGCCTGCTCGGCGCGGTGCTGTTCTGGGCCGGTCTGTTGCCGGGGCGGCCGGCGCATCTGGGCGGGACACCGCTGTTCGGCCGCGCGGCCGAGGTGCGGGAGACCGGCAGGCCCGGCCTGCGCAAGATCTTTTTCGCCTTGCCGTTGATCGTGCTGGCGGCGCTGGCCGCCGACCGGTTCGGCCCGTGGCATGATGGCGGCGAGGTTGCCAGCCAGCCGAGCGAACCGCCAAATGAACCGAAGACGGCTGAACCCAAGCCCAGTGAGCCCAAGCCAGATCAACCCAAACTTGCCGAGCCCAAACCCGGCGAACCAAAAGGCCAGGACGTGGCGGCCGCGCCACCGGCAGCGGAGCCGGCACCCGCGCCTGCACCGCAACCAGCTCCGCCGCCGGTAGCCGCCAACCCGCCGCCGGCACCGGTGCCGCCAGCGCCGCCCGTGGCCGTACCGCCACCCGCTCCCGTCGCGCCGGCGCCGCCGGAGGTCGCGGTCATTCCGCCGCCCACGGTGGCGCTGTTGCCGCCACCGCCGCCGGCGGTCCCAACGCAGCCCGACGGCCATCGCGACGCGGTCGTGTGGCTGGCGGTGGCGCCCGACGGCCAATCGATCATGAGCGCCAGCACCGACCATCTGATCAAGCTGTGGGACATTGGCGGCAAGCACCTGATCCGCAACCTCGGCGTCCACAAGGACATGGCGCGCACGGCGCTCTACATGCCCGACGGCGTCAGCGCGCTGACGGGGGGCGACGACGGCGAGATCGTGCTGCGCAAACTTGCCGATGGCGCCGTGCTGCATGTCTTCCAGGCCGGCCAGAATGGCGGCGTCAACAAGCTGGCGATCAGCCCGGACGGCAAGCGCGCCGTCAGCGGACACGATACCGGCAACGTCATCGTCTGGGATCTCGTCGACAATTCGGTGTTGCATGTGCTGACCGGACACGACTGGTCGATCAGCGCGGTGGCCGTCTCGCCCGACGGCAAGCAGGCGCTCAGCGGCAGCATCGACGGCACGCTGAAACTCTGGGACGTCGAAAGCGGCAAGCAGCTGCGCAGCTGGCATGGCCACGAGCAAGGCACCTATGGCGCCGTGTTCACCGCCGACGGGCACCATCTGATCACCGGCAGCGGCGACCTGACGATCAAGGTCTGGGATCTCGACAGCGGCCGCGAGGTGAAGCGCTTCGAGGGCCATGAGGGCACGGTCTACACGCTGGCGCTGTCGGCGGACGGCAAGCGCCTGCTGTCGGGTTCGCTCGACGGCACGGCGCGGCTGTGGGACATGGAAACCGGCAACCAGATCGCGATGTTCGACAGCCAGACCGGCCCGATCTACGCGGTGGCTTTCGCCCCCGACGGCACGGTGCTGACCGGCGGCTACGACCGCACCATCAGGGATTGGCCCGCGACCGGCGGCGACGGCGTGGTGCTGTTTGCCGGTGCGCCGCAGTGAATGCCGAAAAGCGTCAGCCTCGTTGATATGTCAACACATAAATTGACATTATCGTATTCTTTGTATATGTATGTATTTACAGATTGTCCTTTTCTGACAATATATGAGTTTACAATGAGCGTTAAGCAGGCCGTTCGCCGACAATACCAGGCCGTTGTGGATCTCACCCAAGGCGGCAACATCCAGGTCCCTTCGGAGGGCTGGATAAGGACGGTGCGAAAGGCGCTCGGCATGTCCGGTGCCCAACTGGCGAGGCGGATGGGCGTAACCCGCGCCCGTATTGCCCAGGTGGAACAAGCCGAACTGGAAGGCGGCGTCACCCTGAAGTCGATGCAGGCCACGGCCGAGGCGATGGGGTGCCGCTTCGTCTATGCTTTCGTGCCGCCCGAGACCATCGAGAACCTCATCATCGCGCAGGCGCGGAAGAAGGCGCAGGCGATTGTCGCGACGGCGGGCAAACATATGGCGCTGGAAGACCAGACCGTGACCGACGGCCGGACTCGGCAAGAAATGACCCGGCTGATGAACGAGCTGATCCATGAAATGCCGTCCGATTTCTGGCAGGACAAATGATTGCACCGGACTATCCCGACGGCGCGACGCCACTTGATCTCAACGAGCTCGCCGGACTGAAGCACAGGCACATCACCACTCAGGCCGAGCTTGATGAGCTGGAGCAGGCCAACATCACCTCCGGCCTGCTGTGGCTTTCCAGGACACGGAGGAAGGACGTGCTCACTCCCGGTTTTGCCGTCGAGCTTCATCGGCGGCTGTTCGGCGACGTGTGGACCTGGGCTGGAACATTCAGGACGACGGGCAAGAACATCGGCGTCGATCCGGTGCAGATCGGGGTGCAGTTGCGTGCGGCGCTGGATGATGCGCTGTACTGGGTGGATCGTGACACCTACGCGCCGCTGGAAGCAGCCATTCGGCTTCACCACCGGATGGTGTTCATTCATCCGTTTGCAAACGGCAATGGGCGCCATGCCCGCATCCTGGCTGATGCCATGCTTGAGAAGCTGTACGGCGTCGGGCCGGTCGACTGGACCGCCGGGGCCGATCTTCTGAAAATGAACGAAAGGCGGGCGGCTTACATCTCGGCATTGAAGGCAGCCGACCGGCACGACATCGGTCCATTGCTGGCTTTTGCCAGGCTGACGGGAAAGCCTTGATGTGACCAAGGGTCTGCCGTGGCCGACGCGGGCGGGGGGGCGCATTGTTGGGGTGTGCTTGGGCGCCCGCGTCAACCAGGGCGGCTCGTACCACCGCGACAGCATCATTGCATATCGCGGGCCCGCCGAAACTTCCGCGAAAGCGGAATAGGCAGGAGCTAGGATCTGATAGCCGGTTCGCCGGGGCTGTTGCGTGAAACAGTTTCTCGACTCTGCCGCATTGACCCGCGGCGGGCGGGCGGCGAGGACTGGCGCTTTCAACAGGAATGGCACCGGTGAGCGAACAGACGATCTTCCGCAACGCGAAACTGGCCGATGGGTCGCTGGCGGATCTCTGCGTTACCGACGGCCGCTTCAACGCCATCGCGCCCGCCGGCAACGCGCCGCCGGCCGGTCCTGCAGCCATCATGGTGGACCTTGGCGGCCAGCTTGTCGTGCCGGCCTTTGTCGAGGGACATATCCATCTCGACACATCGTTCCATGGCGACGCCTGGCGGCCGCATATTCCTTGCACCAACGGTTTCGACGTGCGCGAGCGCGTTGCCTTCCAAGCGCAAAACCTTGCCGCCGCCGCGCCGATGGCCGAGCGCGCCAAGAACCAGCTCGAACTGTGTATCGGACATGGCAGCCTGGCCATGCGCAGCCATGTCATGGTCGATGGCTCGGTCGGGCTCAGCCATGTCGAGACCGTCCTTGCCGTGCGCGAGACATACCGCGACCTCATCGACATCCAGCTCGTCGCCTTCCCGCAAAGCGGCATTCTGTCCTCGCCCGGCACGGCGGAGCTTCTGGACGAGGCGCTGAAGCTCGGCTGCGACCTCATCGGCGGGCTCGACCCCGCCAGTTTCGACCGCGATGTGAAGGGTCATCTCGATGCGGTGTTCGGGCTGGCGCAAAAGCATGGCGCCGGCGTCGATATCCATCTGCATGATGGCGGCACGCTCGGTCTGTTCCAGGTCGAGGAGATCGCGGCGCGGACCAAGGCGCTCGGCATGGCAGGCCATGTCGCGGTCAGCCATGCCTATGGCCTTGGCGATATTCCGGCCGACGCGCTGGCGAAGGCCGGCGAGATGCTGGCCGCCGCCGGCGTGGCGATCATGACCAACGCGCCCGGCAACCATGCCTTTCCGCCGGTGGCGGCCCTGCGGCAGGCGGGGGTCACCGTGTTCGGCGGCTCCGACAACATCCGCGATTCCTGGTGGCCCTATGGCGATGGCGACATGCTTTCGCGCGCCAACATGATCGGCTACCGCTCCGGCTTCTACGAGGACCGCGAACTGGCCGACGCCTTCGATGTGGTGACTCATGCCGGCGCCAAGGCGCTCAGGCTGGCGGATTACGGCATCATGGTTGGCGCCAAGGCGGATTTTGTCGCCATGCGGGCGCTGCATGTGCCCGAGGCGGTGGTGGCCGTGCCGAAGGACCGTACGGTCTATCGTCGGGGCAAGGTGGTGGCCGGGGACGGGACGATACTAGCGCGCTGAGGCGGCGTTCCAAGGCGCTGGAACGCTCCGGAGCGCGGATCGGTCAATTAGCCGCTTCGCGATCAGCTTGCTGAAACGATCGCGCCGGCACCGAAGACAGGGCGTGTGAGTCCGAGGACGCATCGCCGAAATAGAGCGCGCCGCCAAGGACGAGGAACACAATCCCCACCACCACCAGCCCGACCATCAACACGGCGATGGCCGTACCGGGGCCGTGGCCTGTCCTGGTGATGATGGACCGATGTGACATCACTCTTCCTCCGAAATGATCAGGTCTGGGACCTTGCGGCAAACGACGGCGGGGGGCGGGATGTTCCTGGTGAAGAGTGTTACCGGCCCTTTGCGTTTCCTTGCAGGACCAAGGTCTTAGGTGGCTGCAGCAAAGGTCCGGGAGGCCCTGTTCAGTTCCGGCAATGTCCATTGGACGTTCCGTTATTTTAGCTAAAAGAGATATATCCAAGCGGCCACTGAGGCGGCCATGTTGCCGCCAGATATGCCCGTCCGGCGTGGCCGTGGCCTGGTGTTTCGGCTGCCTGGAAGGCCTACCAGCCCATCCATTCGCGCGTGCGCCAGGCAAGGCCGGCAAAGGGCGCCATCAACGCGATAACGACAAACATCAGCGTGAAGGGATGCTTGGTCACGGGAGGGCGGGGAGCCATGGCGCCATATCCTTGCTGGGATTTCATCGAATGCGTGCACAACGTCGCCGGGGCGTCCTGGTTGCATCGAGGGCAGGGCCATGCCGCCGTGGCTGGAACCGGATGCCGGCGCAGGCGTTTTCCTGATGTGACCGGTGAGGCTGCCACCTCCGCCGGCATCGTCTGAGGCTCGCTCTGCTCCCGGCAGGGCGGGCCTTTTTCGTCGCATTGCGCAACCGCATGCGGAACGACATCGCACGCTTCACGTTAGCTATCGCTAAGGCAATCGCGGAATCGTGCTTACGGAAGAAGCGCTATACGCATCTTTCCGGACAAAGTGTATCTTTGATTGATTTCATTAAATTTGAGAATTAATTTCCAGTTATTGCGTCATAATCCGAGCGATACCGCTCATGCGTAAAATCAACCAAGATTGTCTTTGTTGGGCGTGCCGCATTTATTCCACAAAGCGCGATGGAACCTCATGGTGCCGGCCGAGTTTTCCTTCCGGGTGGCAATTGGACATATACAATGGAGGTTACCATGAAACATTATCTTTCGAGTGCGGCAGCCGCGATCGTCCTGATGGGCGGCATGGGTGTGGCCATGGCGGACACAATCGTCGTCCAACCCGAGCAGGAGACGGTGGTTCGCGAATACGTCAAGAAGCAGCCGCTGGCGTCGGTGAATCTGCTCGGCGTCGAGCTCAAGCTCGGCTCCGCGGTGCCGGACAAGGTCGAGTTGCGCGAGGTGCCGAATGTCAAGTACCGCGTCGCCGTGATCAACGACCAGACTGTCCTGGTCGATCCCGATACGCGTCAGATCGTCGAAGTGCTGCACTGATCCATGGCTCGGCCATAGTGGGTGCGACACCAGTCCAGCCTTGGGAAAAGCCCGCCACGGTTCGTGGCGGGCTTTCTTGTGAAGTGGCCCTTGCCGCCGTCTATTCGGCGGCCAGCTTATCCTGCGTCTTGGTGTCGAAGTCGCCGGCGTCGTGGCGCTCGTGCAGCTGCAGGGCCGGCTCGCCGAAGGCGCGGTTGACCATGCGGCCGCGCTTGACCGCGGGGCGGGCATCGATCGCCTTCGCCCAGCGCTGCACATGGCTGTAGTCCTGCACCGACAGGAACTCGCCGGAATCATTGTACATGCGGCCAAGCGCCAGCCCGCCATACCAGGGCCACACCGCCATGTCGGCGATAGAGTAATCCTTGCCGCCGAGATATTCGGTCTCGGCCAGCCGGCGGTCGAGCACGTCCATCTGCCGCTTCACCTCCATCGAGAAACGGTCGATGGCATATTCGAATTTCTGCGGCGCATAGGCGTAGAAGTGGCCGAAGCCGCCGCCAAGATACGGCGCCGAGCCCATCTGCCAGAACAGCCAGGACAAGACTTCGGCGCGCGCCGGCTGCTCTGTGGGCAGGAATTCGCCGAACTTTTCGGCGAGATAGACCAGGATCGATCCGGATTCGAAGATGCGCACCGGCGTGGCGCCGCTGCGGTCCATCAGAGCCGGGATCTTGGAGTTGGGGTTGACCTCGACAAAGCCGCTGCCGAACTGGTCGCCATCGTTGATCCTGATGAGCCAGGCATCGTATTCGGCGCCCTTGTGGCCAAGCGCCAGCAGCTCCTCCAGCATGACGGTCACCTTGACGCCGTTCGGCGTCGCCAGCGAGTACAGCTGCAGCGGGTGCTTGCCGACGGGCAATTCCTTGTCATGCGTCGGCCCGGCGATCGGCCGGTTGATGCTGGCAAAGGCGCCGCCATTTGCCTTGTTCCAGGTCCATACTTTCGGCGGGGTGTACTCTGTCATGTCGGCCTCGAATGGTGGGGGAGGGAAGAAAGGATTGCGCAGATCCATCTACAGCTAGGGCTGCAGGGCGGGAAGTTCAACTTGCGTTGAACTATTGTCAATGTCAGCGCTGCCCCTCATTGTCCCACCGGACATTTCTCCCCGTACAGTGACGGGGAAAAGACGCTCTCATTGGCTCTTTCGCCAATCACCAATGTCGCAAGAAGAGCGCCGAGGCCAGCGCGGCTTTCCCTTCTCCCCGTCACTATACGGGGAGAAGGTGCCGGCAGGCGGATGAGGGGCGGCGCCGACTTCTACAATTGAACCCTCTACCCTTGCGCGATCTCCCCCAGCGCATACCTATAGACGAAGCCGCCAAGGCATTTGCATCGCAGGACAAAATCATGGCCATCAATCCCAATCCGCGCTCCGTCGTTGCCGTGCGCGCCACCGTTCCGGACGATGCCTTCACGGCCGGCGCGCTGGGCACGCTCAGGGAGGGCAGCGGCGTCGTCATCAGGGATGACGGGCTGGTGCTGACCATCGGCTATCTCATCACCGAGGCCGAGGAGGTCTGGCTGACCGCGCATGACGGCCGTGTCATCCCGGCGCACGCGCTGGCCTATGACCAGGAATCGGGCTTCGGCCTGGTCCAGGCGCTGGCGCCGACCGGCCTGCCGGCCGTGCCGCTGGGCGATGCCGGCAAGGCAAGGATCGGCGACGCGGTGGTGCTTGCCGACGGCATCGGCCGGGCGGTCGAGGCCAAGATCGTCACCAAGCAGGAATTCGCCGGCTACTGGGAGTATCTGCTCGATGAGGCGATCTTCATCGCGCCCGCGCATCCGTCCTGGGGCGGCGCGCCGCTGTTCGGCGCCGATGGCGCACTGCTCGGCATCGGCTCGCTGCGCCTGCAGATGAGCCGCGCCGGCGAGGTCGCCGATATCAACATGGTGGTGCCGATCGATCTGTTGCCGCCGATCCTCGACGATCTGCTGACGCGCGGACAGGTGGCCAGGCCGCCACGTCCATGGCTTGGCGCCCTGTCGGCCGAAAGCGACGGCAAGGTGGTGGTGATGAGCGTGACCGAGGGCGGCCCGGCGGCAAAAGCCGGCCTGCGCCAGGGCGACGTCATCTCCGAGGTCCGCGACGGCGCCGTCGATGGGCTCGCCGATTTCTATCGCAAGCTATGGGACAGCGGCTCGGCCGGTGCCGAAATCCCGATGCGCGTGGTGCGCGACGGCCGCGAGACCTGGCTGCGCGTCAAATCCGCGGACCGGGGCAGTTTTTTGAAGAAGCCGCAGTTGCAGTAGGCGCGTCGGCCGGGCGATGCATCCAAGACTGCTCAGGACCTTTCTCGCGGTGGCGCGCGGCCGCAACATCACGCGCGCGGCCGAGGCGGTTCATCTCGCGCAATCGAGTGTCAGCGATCAGATCCAGACCCTCGAGGCCGAGCTTGGCGCTGCCTTGTTCACGCGCTCGAAGTCGGGCCTGGACCTGACGCCGGCGGGACTGGCGCTGAAGCCGATCGCCGAGGAACTGCTGCGGCTCGACGGCGAGGCGCGCGCGGCGGTGCTGCTGGCCGCCGGGCAGACAAGCGGGGCGCTGACCATCGGCGCGCTGGAAACGATCGCCTCGGCCCGTCTGGCGCCCTGGCTGCCGGGGTTCCAGGCCAGCCATCCCGAGATCACCGTGCGGATGAAGGTGGCCGACAGCGGCACGCTGCGGCACCTGCTGGAGGACGGCGATATCGATGTCGCCTTTTGCTTCGAGCGTCGCGACGGCGGGGGCGCTGCCGCCGATGAACGCCTGGCCAGCCGCACGATCGGGGCCGAACCGCTGGTGCTGGTCGCGGCTCCGGGGCAGGCCACCGCGCCATGCGCGCTGCAAGACCTTGCCGCGCTGCGTTTCGTGGCGACGGAGCCTGGGTGCGTCTACCGTCATATGGTCGACACTGCTTTCGCCGAGGCGGGCATGGCGGCACCGAGGTTTGCCGCCGAAGTCGGCAGCATCGGCGCCATCGTCCGGCTGGTGGCGGCCGGCACCGGCCTGGGCCTCGTTCCACGCCTTGCCGTCAGCGACGCGCTTGCGCGTGGCGATCTTGTCGAACTGCCATGGCTCGGCCGGATGCGGGCGGCGCCGCTGGCGATGATCTGGCGGCGCCGGCGCGTCCAGCCGCCGGCGCTCGGGCAATTGCTCGCCGCGGCGCGCGACATGCTGGCGCCAGAACGCTCCGGGGCTCGTTCAGGTCTTGAATCGGCCGATGGATCCAAGGTCTTGTTTCCAAACAATTCCCTGACGACGGGCGCCGCCAGCTAAACCAGCCGGTGCCCGCCCTCGACATGCAGCGTCGTTCCGGTGGTAAAGCCATTGCCGATCAGGAATACGATGGCGTCGGCGATGTCGTCCGGTCGGCCGACCCTGCCGACGGGCAGCCGCTCGGCCATCGCGGCAAGCGTCTCGGCCTTGCGGTCGCCGGCGACCTGCGCCCAGATCTCGGTATCGACCCAGCCGGGCGAAACGGCGTTGACGCGGATCGGCGCGAGTTCGACGGCAAGCGCCCGCACCAACCCTTCGAGCGCGGCGTTGACCGCGGCGACGACCGAGCCGCGCGCCGCCGGCCGGTAGGCAGCGATGCCGGAAACGAAGCTCATCGAGCCGGCTCCGGCCAGCCGTGGCGCGCCGTGCTTGGCGAGCAGCAATGGGCCATAGACCTTGCTCTCGACCACGCGTTGCGCCGCCTTGAGGTCAAGTTCCGGCAGCAACCTGTAGGCGCCCTGAATGTCGGCCGCCGTGCTGACAATGTGGTCGAGCCCGCCGATGCGCGCGAAGAGATCGGCGACCTGGTCTTCCCGGGCGATGTCGACCACGGACACATCGAGGTTCGTTGGGTTGCCAAGCGCTTCGCGCGCCTGTTGCAGCCTCCGCTCACCACGTCCGGCGATGGTGACCGTCGCACCGGCCTCGACGCAACGCCGGGCCAGCGCCAGGCCCATGCCGGAACCGCCGCCGACGATCAGGATCTTCTGGTTCGAAATGCTCATTTCGCTCTGCCTTTGCTGGATTGGACACAGGCAGGGATTGGCAGTTCGGCGCGGGCCAAGGGAAACGGAAGAAACCGATGGCGCCATCGGAAATGCCGATGATGCCGGGCAGAGGGACGTCTCGTTCAACGCGGGCTGTCCCAGACGGCGAACAGCAGCGCCTTCAACTGGGCGAGGCGCTCCGGCCCGGTGCGCCACTCTTCCTCGATGTCGCGCAATATGTCGACCATCTTCCAGAAAGCGGTGGCCGCCTTCGCCGTCGGAGCGGACGAGATAGCCATAGTCTTCGAGGCTGCCGGTTAATCGCCTGCTTGTGCTGGCGAAATGCCGTCCCGCGCGAGCCGTTTGGCTCTCCTACTCGCGTTCCGCGCTCGCGAACACCACCAGGTTCCCGTCTGGATCGCGCATGCGCATGATCCAGAAATGGTCGGCCTCCTCGATCGGGCCGGGTTGGAGGCCGGCCGCCACCAGCCGCTGCCGTTCGGGTGCCAGGGGCAGGACGCCGAGCGTCAACGTCGAGGTGCCGGCCTTGTCCTTGTCCTCGAACAGCTGCAGCTCGGCGCTCTCGGTGAAGTGCCATTCGGCCAGCCCCGGCATCGGCCGGCGCAGCGGCGGCTTGCCGAAGAGCTTTTCGTACCAGCCGATGCTCGCTTCGAGATCGGAACAGCTGACATGGGCGAAAATGGTCTCTATCGCCATCGGGACCTCCATCGGGCGGTTGCACTGAAGCCGCAACGCGGCGATGGATGGGCCGTTCCGTTGCTTCGCGTCGGCGTGCCCCACTGCTGCCTAAAACTGACAGTGGACTGCGCCATGATGCGGGCAATCGCACCATGACGGAGGCAATATGAAAGTGGCGCCAGCGACAATGATACCGAACCGGCGGGCTGGCTGATGGCGCCGGTCAAGGTCGATCCCGCCAAGGTCCGGGAATTCCCCGACGCGGCCAGTTTCCACGCCTGGCTCGGCCAGCACCACGCCACGGAAACCGAAGTGTGGATCAAGATGCACAAGGTCGGCTCGGGGCTGAAGTCGATCACGCCCAAGGAGGCCATCGACGTCGTGCTGTGCTTCGGCTGGATCGACGCCGTGCGCAAGGGGCTGGACGAGAACAGTTTCCTGCAGCGCTACACGCCGCGCGGCAGGAAGAGCATCTGGAGCAAGATCAACATCGACAATGTCGCGCGGCTGGTCGAGGAGGGCCGCATGACCGGGCATGGGCTGAGCCAGGTCGAGGCCGCCAAGGCCGACGGGCGCTGGGCGCGCGCCTATGGCAGCGGCAAGGAGATGAAAATCCCCGACGATCTGCAAGCGGCAATCGATGCCGAGCCGGCTGCGAAGGCGATGCTGGAAAAACTCAGCGCGCAGAACCGCTTCTCGCTCGCCTTCCGCACCCACAACATGAAGACCGAGGCGGGACGCCGGAAGAAGATTGAGACGTTTGTCGAGATGCTGAAGCGCGGCGAGACGATCCATCCGCAGGGGAAGAAATAGGCTCAGGCGCCCGCGTGCGGATCGATGCCGTAGGGGTGGACGGGGAAGCCGGGACCGATGGCGTCGCGCACGCGGTCGGTCCAGGCGAGGAATGCCGGGTAGTCCGCAAGAGAAAACCCGCAATCCTCCGCGCGGTGGCTGTAGGCATAGATAGCGATGTCGGCGATGGTGAGGTCGTTTCCGGTGAGGAATGGCGTCTCGCCAAGGCCGCGGTTCAGGGCGGCGAGGGTGCGCGCGCCTGCCTCGCGCTTGCCGGCAACCATGGCCTGGTTGCGCTCGAGCCGCCCGGTCAAGGTCCAGAAACGCAGCGAGCCGATGACGGGCTCGACATTGTATTGCTCGAAAAACAGCCACTGCATGATCTTGGCGCGTTGATAGCGATCCGAAGGCAGCAAGGGGGTGCCTTCGGCGAGGTAGGATCGCGTTGGATTCGGCGATGGCGCTGCCGTCCTCGAGCTCAAGCACGGGAACCGCGCCGGCCGGGTTGAGCGACAGGAAAAGCATCGGTGTGGCTTTCGCTCTCGAAAATCGAGACGATGCGCGTGTTGTGAGGGATCTTCAGCAGCCCGAGCAGAACCCTGACTTTCCAGCCATTTTGCGATGGCAGATAATCGTGAAGCGTGAGCATGGCCGGGTCCTCGTGACGGATCAACGATCGCATGGCGCGATGCCGGCCGACACCCGATTCCCGCGCAATCAATTCATGCATCCGACCGCACAATGACTGCGATCTCCACCATCTAATAAATCAATGTCGGCCATGCCATCTTTCCCCGAGACGATCGACAGCAGAGGCTTTCCCCCGATGAACGCACATCACGGCAAAGTCGCCCTCGTCACTGGCGCCAATCGCGGCCTCGGGCTGGAGACCGGCCGCCAACTGGCGGAACTCGGCTTCATCGTGCTGCTCGGCGTGCGCGATCTCGCCAAGGGCGAGGCGGCGGCGACAGAGATCGATGGCGATGCGCAGGCCATCGCGCTCGATGTCGCTGCGCCAGAGGCCGCAATGCGGGCCGCCATGGATGTCGAACGCCGCTTCGGCCGGCTCGACGTGCTGATCAACAATGCCGCCATCCACTACGACACCGGCTCGCGCGCCTTGCGGCCCGACTGGACTGTGATCCGCGAGGCGTTCGAGACCAATGTCTTCGGCGCCTGGCGGGTGGCGGCCGCCTTCGCGCCGCTGCTTGGGGCGGGCGGTCATGGCCGGCTGGTCAATGTGTCGTCCGAAGGCGGTTCGCTGGCCTCGATGGGGGCAGGGGCGCCGGCCTATTCGACATCGAAGGCGGCGCTCAATGCGCTGACCCGCGTGCTGGCGGCTGAACTGCGTGGCTCCGGCGTGCTGGTCAATGCCATCTGCCCTGGTTGGGTCGCCACCGATATGGGCGGGCCGGGCGGTCGTCCGGTAGCGCAAGGCGCGGCCGGAATCGTCTGGGCCGCGATCCTGCCCGATGATGGCCCGACCGGCGGTTTCTTCCGCGACGGCAAAAGACTGCCGTGGTGAGGGCGATTTCAGACAGGAGGCGACGATGAGAATAGGAATTCTGGGCGCCGGCATGATCGGCGGCACGCTCGGACGGCTGTGGGTCGAGGCCGGACACAGCGTGGCCTTCGGCGTCAGGCATCCCGAAAGGCTGCGCAAGATGCTTGGCGAATTCGGCGGCAGCGCCACCGCCGGACCGGTCCTTGACGCCGTCACCGGCGCGGACGCCGTGCTGGCCGCCATTCCGTTTCGGGCATGGCCCGATGTCGCGGCCGAGATCGAGGCGGCACTCGGCGACAAGGTGCTGCTCGACGCCACCGTGCCGGATCCGCCGCGCGACGGCGCCTTCGGCGACGCCGCGCTTGCCCGCGAGGACGGCGTGGCTCTTGCCGTGACGCCGCTCGTGCCGCGCGCGCGGCTTGTTCGCGTCTTCAGCACCGTCATGTGGACGACGCTGCGATCGCAGGCGCATCGCGCCGGCGACAGGATCGGCATTCCGCTCGCCGGAGATGATGCCGGGGCCGTTGCCACCACGGCGCGGCTGGTGGGCGATGCCGGCTTCGATCCGGTCGTGGCCGGACCGCTGTCGCAGGCCCGCCGCTTCGATCCCGGTACTGTCGTCTTCGACAGCGGCATGAGCGGTCCGCAGGTTCGGGCCGCACTCGGCATTGCCTGATGACGGTTCAACAGGTGAATCGCGAAATCGCGCTAACTGCCTGTTTTTGCTTCAATCGGCGCGGGGCTGCCGTGCCTCGCTTCCTGGTTGGCGCCAACATCGCGGGTGGACGAAGGGCTGCATGACCGCTACCTTTTCGAACGCCGCGACGATCGCGCGGCGGAACCGGTCGCGGAGTCCTTGCCGTTGAGAAGATTTGCTTCGTGGGCGATGACGTTGTTCCTCGTCGCCGCCGTCGCGTGTGCCGCAACCGGCGCCACCGCGCAGACCGATCAGTCCTCGTCCCTGTCCGCCAAGGAGATAGCGGTCGGGATCAAGGCCGCGCCGCCCTTCGCCTTCAAGCTGCAGGACGGCACCTGGTCGGGGTTGAGCATCGATCTCTGGCAGAAAATAGCCGGGCGGCTCAACCTTCGCTTCCGCTATGTCGAAGTGCCAAGCGTGCAGGACCAGATCGACGGCGTCGTCAGCGGCAAGTTCGATGCGGCGATGGCCGCGATCACGGTCACCGCCGACCGCGAAAAGGTCGTCGATTTCACGCAGCCCTTTTTCTCGACCGGGCTCGGCATCGCCACGCCGCTCAACAGCCAGCCCTCCTGGCGGCCGGTGTTGCGCGCGCTGACCTCGTTCGGATTCCTGCAGGCGGTGCTGGGGCTGATCGTCATATCGGTGGTGGTCGGCGTGCTGATCTGGATGTTCGAACGCCGCCACAATGATGATTTCGGCGGCGGCGTCGCCAGGGGCCTGTTTTCCAGCATGTGGTGGTCGACCATCGCCGCGACACAGGCCAGCACCGGCGATTTCGGGCCGCGGACCGTGCCGGGACGTGTGCTCGCCGCGATCTGGATGATGGGCTCTATCATCGCGATCGCGGTGTTCACCGCCGGCGTCACATCGGTGCTGACGGTGACGCAGATGGAAGGCATGGTGCAGGGCGAAAGCGATCTCGCCAAGGTCAGGGTCGGCGCCGTGCGGAATTCGTCGACGGCGTCCTATCTGGATTCGACCCATACCCGTCATCAGGACTTCGCCACGGTCGAGCAGGGCCTCGACACGCTGCGCGCCGGCAAGATCGATGCGCTGGTCCACGACAAGCCGCTGCTTGGCTGGCTGGTCGGGCAGAACTACGCGACCAACCTGCAGGTTCTCGACGCGAGCTTCGACCAGCAGCAATACGCCATCGCGCTGCCGCTCGGCAGCCCGCTGCGCAAACCTCTCGATGTCGCCCTGCTGCAGACGATGGAGAGCGACTGGTGGAAGCAGGCCGTTTTCCAGTATCTGGGCGAGAAATAGCGCATGCAAGGGGCAGCGCGCGCATCCCGACGCGCAAGAAAAAGCCGCCCCCGCTTCATGCGAGTGGCGGCTTTTTCCCGGGAGGAAGTCAGGGGGAAGTCAGGGCAGCTCAAGCAGCCTTGGCGTGCTTGTGGCCATGCTTCTTGTGGGTACGGATGTGGTGATGCTTCCTGGCGGCGTGCCGGTGGCCGTGCTTCTTGCCCGCGTGCCGGTGAGCGTGCTTGCGCACATGCCTGTGGTGCTTCCTGTGGTGCCGGTGACGCTTGTGCGCGGCCGCCTTGACCGGCGTCTTCGCCGCCTCCACTGCAGGAGCGGTCGCGGGGGCGGTCGTCGTCGCCGGAGCAGTCGTCGTCGTGGTGGTCGTGGCCGCCGCGTTGGCGGTGCCGACAACAGGCATTGCCAGACCGAGAGCGATGGCCAGGCCGAGCGCGGAGAGGAGGGGCTTGTTCATGATGGGCTTTCCTTCGAGGGTTGCTGTCACTGGTTGAGGTCGATCGGTGTCACGCCCAGCAGCTTCAAGGCGTTGGCGTAGGTCCGGATGCCTTGCGCCTGCTTGCGCTCGGCGCAGAACCGGTTCGCTTTTTCCTTGAGGGCCGTTGCCTCCGCGATCTCACTCACGCTGGCACCGGGTTCGGCTTTGGTCTGGATGGCTCCGTCGAGTTGGAGGCCGAGCCGGCTGCAATATTCGCTCCGGGTAACCGCCGCCTCCGCGCCCGACGATGCGACCGCGAGCATGGCAAGTGAAATGCCTGAAACGGCACCCATCCATGCGGTCGAACGTCGTTGCATTGTCGGGACCATCCCTTTGCGTTGGTGTGGCGGTCTCTGTCCGGCCGCCGCGAGGATGGTTATCGCAGATGATGTTTTCCTCAGTTTTTCCCGGATGTTGAATCTTGTTTCTGAAGTGTGTCTGACGGGTTTTTCTTTCTCCCCTTGTGGGAGAAGGTGGATCGGCGCGTAGCGCTGAGACGGTTGAGGGGTGGGTGACGGAGTGCCGTCGGCGCCAAGCTGGAGCACCCTCATCCGACCTCGCTTTCGCGAGGCCACCTTCTCCCGCAGGGGGAGAAGGATGAGTGTCGTGCCCGCTGCGGCGGTAGCGCCTCTTCCTTTGACGCGCGCCATCGCGTATGGCCCGGGAAAATCCTCCAAGTTCCAATTCCCCGGAAACCGCATGATCAGACTTGAAAGCATCAGCAAGCAGAACGGCCGTCAGCTCGTCTTCATCGAGGCGTCGGCCGCGCTGCAGAAGGGCGAGAAGGTCGGCCTTGTCGGGCCGAACGGCGCCGGCAAGACGACCTTGTTTCGGATGATCACCGGCCAGGAGCAGCCCGACGAGGGCCAGGTGCAGGTCGATCGCGGCGTCACCATCGGCTATTTCAGCCAGGATGTCGGCGACATGTCGGGCCACAGCGCTGTCGCCGAAGTGATGAACGGCGCCGGCCCGGTGAGCGAGGTGGCGGCCGAGATGGCGGAACTCGAGGCCGCCATGGCCGATCCCGACCAGGCCGACCGCATGGACGAGATCATCGAGAAATATGGCGAGGCGCAGCATCGCTTCGAGGAACTCGACGGCTATGCGCTCGACGGTCGGGCGCGCGAGGTGCTGGATGGCCTCGGTTTTAGCCAAGAGATGATGGACGGCGATGTCGGCAAGCTCTCCGGCGGCTGGAAGATGCGCGTGGCGCTGGCGCGCATCCTTCTGATGCGGCCCGACGTCATGCTGCTCGACGAGCCGTCCAACCATCTCGACTTGGAAAGCCTGATCTGGCTGGAGCAGTTCCTCAAGGGCTATGACGGCGCGCTGTTGATGACCTCGCACGACCGCGAGTTCATGAACCGCATCGTCAACAAGATCGTCGAGATCGATGCCGGTTCGCTGACCGCTTACTCCGGCAACTATGAATTCTACCAGCAGCAGCGGGCGATCGCCGACAAGCAGCAGCAGGCGCAGTTCGAGCGCCAGCAGGCGATGCTGGCCAAGGAGATCGCCTTCATAGAGCGCTTCAAGGCGCGCGCCTCGCATGCGGCGCAGGTGCAGAGCCGGGTGAAGAAGCTCGACAAGATCGACCGCGTCGAGCCGCCCAAGCGCCGCCAGGTGGTGAATTTCGAATTCCAGCCGGCGCCGCGCTGCGGCGAGGATGTCGTGACCTTGAAGAATGTTCACAAGGCCTATGGCAGCCGCACCATCTATGAGGGGCTCGACTTCCAGGTCCGCCGCCGCGAACGCTGGTGCATCATGGGCGTCAACGGTGCCGGCAAGTCGACGCTGCTCAAGCTGGTGGCCGGCGCTTCCGACCCGGACACCGGGACGGTGGCGCGGGGACCGAGCGTGAAAATGGGCTATTTCGCCCAGCACGCCATGGAGTTGCTGGAAGGCGAGCGCACCGTGTTCCAGACGCTGGAAGACAATTTCCCACAGGCCGGCCAGGCGCCGCTTCGCGCGCTTGCCGGCTGCTTCGGCTTTTCAGGCGACGAGATCGAGAAGAAATGCCGGGTGCTGTCGGGCGGCGAGAAGGCGCGGCTGGTGATGGCGCTGATGCTGTTCGACCCGCCCAACCTCCTGGTGCTGGACGAGCCGACCAACCACCTCGATATCACCACCAAGCAGATGCTGATCGAGGCGCTCTCGCAATATGAAGGCACGATGCTGTTCGTCTCGCACGACCGGCACTTCCTGGCCGCGCTCTCCAACCGCGTGCTGGAACTGACGCCCGAAGGCATCCACACCTATGGCGGCGGCTATACGGAATATGTCGAGCGCACCGGGCAGGAAGCACCGGGCTTGCGAAGCTGACAAAAAGGGCGGCCGTCGAGCCGACGCCGCCCTTGGAACCAGCTTGCTGTTAAAAGGGCGGAATGAGCGCCCTTACCGCAGCGAGATGGCCATGCCGCTGAGATCGGCGTTGACCTGCAGCCCGACCTGCTTGCCGGTGAGTTCGAGCTGGACGCCCTTGTCATTGGTCATGACGATCACCTGGGCACCCTTGCCGAGCGTGCCGCCGCCACCCGCCGCGCCATAGACCCCCGTCACGTCGCGCGCGCGCCTGATGTGGCGCACAGTGCCGTGGAAATAGGTCTTGGAAACGCCGAAGGCGAGGCCGCCCGAGACGCCGCCGATCGAGATCGGATAGGTCTTGCCGTGGAAGGTGAACGTGCCTTCGCCGCCGGAGCCGCCGACGAAGAAGGCGGCCTTGTAGACGGCAAAGCGGATCGTGCCGCTGTCGGCATGCGCGGCGCTGGCGACGCTGGCTGCCGCCGTGGCGATGGCGGCAATTGCGACGGACCGAAATGCGGACGAAATCTTCATGATGAAAGCTCCTTAAAATCGCCGCTTGCCCAACCGGCCGGGCGCGTCAGCGCTGTGTCAAAGTTACAACTGAACAGTCTCGCCGGTCATTTGGTTCCAGGCACGCGGCCCGAATCTGGCCGTGGGAAGATCGACATGAAGCGAGGCCTATGGCAAGCGCTGGGGCGGGACATCGCGTATACGTGATGGCGCGGCCGGAAATGTCCGTGGAAAGCGGAACGGCAACAGCAGAGGCTTCCGGCATGAGACTTGCGATACGCATTGCAATGTCCGCACTGGCCGCGACGGTGGCTGGATGCGCGACTTCTCCCGTCGACTATGGCGCGTCGCTTTCGCCGCGAGACCCGAAATGGGCATCGCCGGGATGCCAGCAGGCCCGCGCGGCGGCCGCGGACTATGCGGTTCGCGAAAAGCAGCACCCGGGCTGGGAATTCGTGGCGCTTGGCCCGTACGGCTTGGGCATCATCGCGGCAACCACGGAGGCCGAGCACAAGCAGCGAAAGCTGTTCGCCCGCAACGTGCACCTGCAATGCTCGAGCCTGCCCTTGCCGAAGGAATTGCAGGGTGATCCGAGCCCGGCGACCGCACAGGCGAAATATCCGTAACCGTGCCTGCCTGGGCAACCGGTCAGGCTGAAGGCGCCGTGGTGTGTCAGCCGGCTGATGGGGCGTTTATCGCAAATTGCGCGGCGAAGGCCCTGGCATAGGCAGGCCGCGCTTCTCCGCGCGCGACATAGGCGGCAAGGTTTTGATATTCGTCCAGAATGCCTGACATTCTGAGGCGCAGCAGCACCGATACCATCAACAGATCGCCGGCGCTGAACGCACCATCGAGCCATTCCGCGGCGCTAAGATAGGCCGAGAGCTTGTCCAGCATTGCCCGAACACGGTCTTTCACCAGCGGCAGGCGCTGCTGAGCCCAGGGCCTGTCGGCTTCGAATATCCTGGCGTTCGTCAAGTCGAGGACCGGCGGCTCGACGGTGTTGAGGGCGGCAAACATCCAGGTGATGGCGCGGGCGCGGGCATCGCGATCCCCGGGCAGCAGGCCCGCATGCTGCTCGGCAAGATGAAAGACGATCGAGCCGGTCTCGAACAGGCACAGAGATCCTTCCTCATAGGTGGGGATCTGGCCGAAGGGATGGATGGCCAGATGGCCAGGCGCCTTCATTCCGGCAAAGGAGACGAGACGAACCTCATAGGGCTGCTCCACTTCCTCGAGCGCCCAGCGGACGCGCGTATCGCGCGCCAGTCCCCTGCCGCCATCGGGCGATCGTTCAAAGGCGGTGATGGTGGGGATCATTGGAAGGCTCCGAAGGGTTGGTGTCCAGGTCTGCGGCTGCACACAGAGGACGAACGACCGGGGCTGTTCCCGACAAGTGCCTTGTTTCTTAGCGCAGCAGGCCTTCCGCCTCGAACGTATCCCAGCCTTCCAATTTTGGCTGCGGAGCGCCTTCCTTTCCCGAAGTCCTGGCGCTGCGAGCCTTGCGCTCGCGCTTTCCCGCGCGCGTCAGGGCGGCCTTGCCGGCGCCGCGCCGTCTGTTTTCGGACGCTTCGCGCGCATCTTCCTCCCGCCAGGCGCTGGCCAGGTCACGATCGAGAATGTCCTCGATGTGGCGTGGATCGAAAACGTGGAAGGTCACCGCTTTGGATCGCCCGCGCATCTTGACGGTGCGGGTGCCGATGCTCTTCAGGCGACCGTCCTTCAGCCATTTGTGTCGCTCGCGGGCGGAGATGGTGAGAATGTCCTCTGCCTCGCGCGGCAGCACGGGCAGGGATTCGATACCCTCCAGCGTCCTGGATATGGTTTCAGAGGCGGCCTGGAACGCATCCGCGTCGGTTTTCAACATGCGCAATACGATGCGGCCGGTATCAGCCTTGGCAAACGTCCTCACTGCCCACGGCAGGCGGGCTCGAATTTCGCGTTCGATCCCCTTCAGCCGCAAGGAGGAGCCAAGCGTTGCCGATGGCGGCAGCGGCCATTCGGCGACCACTGACGCCTTGGCGGTGCTCGCGCCTTGCTCGGATGTGCGACCGGGCGCGGCGGCAATCGCCGCGACGATGCCGCTCAGGACCTTCCGCAGGGAGTCGCGCTTCTTGGCTGCCATGCTTCATGTTCGCTCATCAGGGGCCTTTGTGGAACGACAGTTCGCACAGCAGACAACCGAAACCATGCTCAAACGGTTCCTCCAGCATATGTGGGCTCCTGGTCGCCTTCGCCAAACCATCGTGACGCAGCCTGGGCGGCGCGCTCGAGGTCAGGGTCAGGGGCATCATCAGCAGCCCAGGCGACGAAGCCATCGGGGCGCACGAGCAGGGCGCCCAGGCCCAGCCGCTCGATGGCATCCACGGCGACATAGCTGATCCGCCCGTTCCAGCGGTTCGCCAGCGCTTGCAGGGCAGGGTGGGCATCGAAGTCCAGCAGCAGGCCTTGCCCGCTCCTGAGGCGCTCGCCGAGCCTCGTCCCGTCGGCCAGCTCGAAATCGGGCGCGCTGCGGCCCACCAGCCTGTGGCTGCCGCCGAGATCGTAGCGCAGGGAAACGCCCCAGACGCGCTCGGCGAAGTAGGTCGCGCCATCTCGTGTTTCGATGAGATCGCGGATGATGGCTTCGAGCGCGCGCGAACTGCGGCTTGGCCGCATCAGCGCGACCTGGGCGCGCGACCAGTCGAGAACCTGCGCCCCCACCGGATGCCGCTCATCGAAATAGCTGTCGAGCAGGCCGGCAGGCGCGTCGCCGCGGATGGTGGCGGCGAGCTTCCAGCCGAGGTTCATCGCATCGCCGAGCCCGAGATTGAGGCCCTGGCCGCCCAGCGGCGAATGGATATGCGCGGCATCGCCGGCAAGCAGCACCTGGCCGTTGCGGTAGGCGGTCGCCTGGTAGGCGCGATCGGTCCAGGTTGTGGCGA
The DNA here is from genome assembly GCF_059419085.1 of Mesorhizobium sp. GW821-FHT07A06. NCBI lineage: Bacteria > Pseudomonadati > Pseudomonadota > Alphaproteobacteria > Hyphomicrobiales > Phyllobacteriaceae > Mesorhizobium > Mesorhizobium sp. GW821-FHT07A06. Next base: position 907,247 of record NZ_JBWKRC010000002.1, on the reverse strand, counting down.
GGTGCAGCGCCGTCAAGGTCACGTCCGTGCCGGACACGCGGCGCAGCACCGCCTGCACATGCTCCAGCGTGATCGGCTCCGTACGGTGGAAAGCGGCGCCGTCGAACTCGACCATGGCGATCGTGCCTGGCCGTGCGTAGGTGTACATGCCCGTCGGCGTGTAGTGGCGGCCGAGGCTCAGTGTGTCCGGATCGGCCAGCTCGACTTCTACGGAATAGCCGGTGAACTCGGCATCGGTGCCGGTGAACGCAAAGCCGCCAAGCTTGCGAACCGTGCTGCGGCCGCCATCGCAACCGACGAGCCAGCGTGCGTGAAAAGTCTCGCCGCCGGCGCGGATGGCCACGTCCTCGTCCGACTGTCTGAGGCCGTCGACACCAAGGCCGCGCCTGATCTCGATGCCCATGGCGGTCGCGCGCGCGGCAAGGACGCTTTCCAGATGTTCCATCTCGACCGCCATGCTGGTGCCGGCCGGGCCGGGCAGGCGATAGGGCCATTTCGAGGTGTCGACGGCATCGAGGTAGAACTGGATGCCGGCGAAATGGCCGCCCGGGCGGCGCGGCTGCTGCATCCAATGCGCGGCGGCCGCTTTGCCGCCGGCGGGGCCATCCTTGGCGGGCGGCGCCCCAATGTCGTCCAGCAGGCCGCGCCGGTGGAAGGCCTCGATGGTGGGTGCCGAGAGGCCACGCATGCCGAAGGGCAGCCGCTTCAGCGGCGAGCGCGGATCCTCGGCCTTTTCCAGCACCAGCACGGAAAGGCCCGCCAGGCGCAGCTCACAGGCGAGAAACAGGCCGACCGGACCGGCACCGGCAATCAAGACATCATATGGCACGACATCATGGGGAATCGGGTTGGGCATGAACTACTCCTTGGTCGATGTGTTCGACCGGAGCGTTCCTCGGGTTGAGAGCCACACGGACGAACGATTGGACGCTCAACAGCGTCCGATGTTCGTCGTGGGGATCTCGTGCACGAAGCCAAAGACCAGAGCTCTCGTTACCGAGAGGAGTTGGGCTTACCAAACCAACCCTGCCTTTTCCGACACGGGCTATATAAGGGTGGAGCGATTGATCCGCAACGGGGTGACCATCATGGTGTTCTGGATAGCGAGCGTGGCTGGACTGGCGATTGCCTATCTCTTCGGCTCGATCCCCACGGGCTATCTGGCGGGGAAACTGCTGGGCGGCATCGACATCCGGGAGCATGGCTCCAGATCCACCGGCGCCACCAACGTGTTGAGAACGCTGGGCAAAGGGCCTGCCCTGGCTGTGCTGCTGGTCGATGTGCTGAAGGGCGTGGCGGCGATTGTGTTTGCCCGCTGGCTCCATGCGTTCCTCACGCCACCGGCGGGATCTGACCCGCAAGGCTTTGTGTCCTGGGCCGTCTGCCTCGCCGGACTTGCCGTGCTGCTGGGGCATGGCCGTTCGATCTGGCTGAATTTCACCGGCGGCAAATCCGCGGCGACAGGGCTTGGCGTGCTTCTGGCGCTGTCCTGGCCGATCGGCCTGGGGGCCGCGGCGGTTTTCTGTGTCGTGCTGGCTATTTCCCGAATTGTTTCCCTGAGCTCAATGCTGGCGGCGTTGACCGCGATCGCTCTGGCCTGCGCCCTGGAGCAGCCCTTGCCCTACCGGCTGCTGGTGATTGCCGGCGGGCTCTATGTGATCGCGCGCCATCGCGCCAACATCCGGCGGCTCATGGCCGGGACGGAGCCGCGCCTGGGGCAAGGTCGCCCAGGATCGAAGACGGAACCGCAGGTCTAGAGCATTTCACCGTTTCACGGAAACGGCGAACTGCTCTGATCTCCGGCGCCAGTCCCACCGCCGCCGACTGGCCGCCCATCATGAAATGCGGTCGAGCGCCAGCCGCCGCGCGGCCGCCGTCTTTGCTTCCTCGATCCGTCCAAGCCCGGCAAGGGGAGGGGGCAGCCATCCATGCAGCATGCTGAAGCCAGGGTTCATCTCCACCGCTCGCCGGCCGGCTTCCATAGCTGCTCGAGCCGGCCAGCCGGATGCGGGAGCCAAGGTGGACATCGGGCCGCCTGGAAGCGGCCCGATGTCCTGCTCCTTACCACGCGTACCGCACGGCACCCCGCCCTGCATAGCTGCGCGTGGCCTTGGAGAACTCACCGTCAACCGTCCCCGATAGCGTCCAGCCATTGTTGAATTTGAGCTCCGCGGATGCTGAGGTCAGCAAGGCGTCGGCCGCTCGTGCCGCCCTGCTGGCGACAAAGGTAGCACCCGGCAAAGCCTCGAAGGTCGCCGTGATATTGCGATCCGCGTTGAAGTCATGCGCCCAGGCGACACGGCTGCGCAGCGTAAAAATCTTGTCCTCGACTGCGAAAGACATGTTGGTCCGCATCCCAAGCTCCGCCCGAGTCGCGGTGATGTTCTTCGAGGCGTAGTTCAACGCGAACGTGTCAGCGCCGGATTTCGCGGTTTCGCTGTAGGCTGGCAACGACAAGGTCGCGAATTGCGCGGCGGTGTAAGGTGTCAGCTCGACCCATGGCGTGTCGAAACGGTAGCCGCCTTCCAGGCGCCCGGCGAATGCTTGCGGGTGTAGGCGCGCCTCGAGCCGGTCGGCACCGACCGAACGCTGCGTCGTTGCGTCCTGCCAGCCATAGGCAAGCGATGCATCGACATAGGCAGCGCCGATGTCGTGGCGGATGAAGGCGCCGGCCTGGAACAGGTCGGTTCTTCCCGAGCCGTAATCGCCGACGCTGAAGTTTGTCGCGCCGGCGGCCAAGGCGAAGCCGGCGAGCGTATCGGGCGAAAGGCGGTAGTCGGCACCGCCCGCCAAGCCGTAGAGCCGGGTGGTCAAGTTGCTGCTGCCCTGGCCAGCATCACCGTCGGATGTCTGCGAGGAGCCGAAGGGGGCTGCCCAGACAGTCCAGCGTGATGAAGGTGCATCGCCGATCGACGCGGTGATGTCGCCGCCATGAGCGCGGCCATGAACGGAGCTGTCGCCCAGAACGCCCAGGAACTGGTCCATGGCGCTGAAGGTCGTCTGCTGCAATCCGATCGCGGTCTCGCCGGCGGCCTGGGACAGGCCGGCCGCGCCAAGCGCCGCGAAGGCCACCGGAATGCCGCCGGTGCTGTCGAAATAGCCGGTCAGCGCATTGGCGACCGACTGCTGATTGCCGTTCAGGCCACCCGGCACGACGAAATTCAGCTTGGTATTGAGATAAACAGCGGTGCCTTCGGGATCATAGTTCACGGTCTGCGAGAGCGACAAAGGTATGTTGCTGCTGACCGGCCCGCTGAACGTGCCGTCGACGCCGCCGGCGGCGGTCATGATCGTATATTGTCGCGCGACGTAGCTGCCCGGAGCGTAGGATGTCCGCAATGTCGCGTCGTTGAGGCTGGCCGTGCCGGTGATATCGACGCGCGCCGCGCTGGCCGGCGACACGTCCACGAGATAGGTCGACGCGGATGTCATCGACAGGTCGCCCTGCACCGTCAGCGTGCCGGTTGCACTGCCCGGCGCCAGCGTGCCGCCATCGATGGTGACGTTTCCAACCGTGCCGATGCCGCCAAGCGTGCCGCCGGCGTTGACCGTTGTCATCGAGGATGAAGCGATCGAGCCGTTGACCGTGAGCGTGCCGCCGTCTTCGACCGTGGTGGTGCCGGTGTAGGTGTTGATGCCGTCGAGTGTCTGATGGCCTCCTTCGATGATGAGGCCGGCGGGATCGTAGGAGTCGGCAAGCACGCCGGCATAGGAGGTCGAGCCGTTCGTGATCTTGAGTTTGTCTAGTATGTACACCGTGCTGGCGGCAACGCCGCGCAAGGTCTGTATCGTGCCGGTCGCCGAGCCAAACTCGACTTGACCCTCGCCAGTGAGGTTGAGCTCGCTCGAAGCGGCGATGGCATCGTCCGAGTAAATCCCCAGATAGCCGTACCCTACCGTTGTCGAGCCGGTATAGGTGTTCGTGTTGCCAAGATTCAGATATCCGTCGGCGACCGTGACGCCGCCGGTTCCTTCGATGACGCCCATAAAGCTGCTGGGTAGACCGCCGCCGTTGATCGTCAGTGTCTTGCTGCCGAGCTTGATGGTTCCGGAAGCCGTGTCGGGCAGACCGAGGCGAGAAAGACCGCCGATCGTTGCGCCGGAATTTGTCTGCGAAATGTCCAGCACGGAAGACAGGCCGCCGCCCGTGAAATACACGTCGCCGGCGATGCTTCCATTGCCCGTCAACACGACCGAGCCGCCGTCGATGCGCAGACGCGTCGCATTCTCGGCGGTCAATGTCAGCGTCCCCGCGCCAAATTTTCCCAGCGTGCTGCTGCCGGTAGCCGCTATCGTCGTGGCGAAGGTGACGTTCTGTCCGTTGGTGTCGATGCCGATGAACTGGTTCGCGGCGGTTGAAATCCGGCTCGAAATGTCGGCTTGATTGTCGGCGCTGTATTGCAGCTTGCCTCCTCCGAACGTGCCGAAGGTGAGGGTGCCGGTGCTTCCCAGCGCGCCGGCACTGCCAAGATTGATCGTCCCGGCAGCGAACGTTACGCCGCCGCTGAGATCGTTGTTGCCGGTCAGCGTCAGCGTGCCGGTGCCCAACTTGGCGAGGCTGCCGCCGGACGACACCAGATCCGACGCCCAGGTGACGTTCTGGCCGTTGGTGTCGACGCTGACTTTCTGGCCGGCGGCGGTCGAGAGCCGGCTCGAATAGTCGACCTGGTTCAAGGCGCTGTATTGCAGCGTACCGCCGGTGAAGCTGAGTGCGCCTGATGTGCCGAGCGCGCCCGCGCTTCCGGCGTTCAGAATCCCGGCCGCGAAGGTGGTGCCGCCCGTGTAGGTGTTCGCACCTGTCAGCACCAGCGTGCCGGCTCCGGACTTGATGATGCCGCCCGCAGCCGTGGCATCGTGTATGACGTTGCCGAGCGTGACGCTGGCGCCGGCTGCCGTGCCTGGATCGATGGCAAGTGTCCCGGTGATGCCGATGCCGCCGTTGATCGTTCCGGTCGAGCTGGTATTGCCAAGCGTCAGGCTGTTGCTGCCGCCGGTGAACGTAATCGCGTCGGCTCGAACAGCGCCGGATGCGCCGAGATTCGACAGACCGCCGGAGATCGTGCCGAGATTGGTGACCGCAATGCCGCTGCCGACGATGCCGGCGCCACCGGCCGCGCCCGCCCCGCCAATGCCGCCCTGGATGATGGTGCCCTGCGCGATGTCGGCGACATTGCCGTCCGACCCCATGAAGTCGGCGCCATTTCCGCCTCGGCCCGATGCGCCGTTGCTATATCCACCAGTGCCTCCGGCGCCGCCATTGCCGCCGGTAATCGAGCCGGCGATCAGATTGAGTCTCGATCCGGCCGATCCGAAATAGATGCCGCCGCCGCCATCGCCGCCGCTCCCGCTGGAGCCGCCGCCGCCGCCGTAGCTGACGCCATTGCCGCCGGCACCGCCGTCGCCACCCTTCACCGTGCCCAATATGTTCAGGAACGACGTGCCGACGGTCGAGCCGATGCCGTAGCCGCCCGAACCGCCGCCGCCCGCGGCGCCGACCTCCGCGGTGCCGCCCGCGCCGCCATTGCCGCCGGTGGCCGATAGCAACTGGGCGCCGGGCGACGCGAGAAGAACGCCGTTGCCGCCGCCGCCACCACCGCCACCGCCGCCATAATTGGTGTTGCCGCCATTCCCGCCATTCCCGCCAACGGGACTGGCAATATCGCCGTTCGTGCCGCCCGCCCCGCCGCCGCCGCCCGCAAAGCTGGTGCCGTCGCCGCCCGCACCGCCGGCTGCCGCCGCGCCGCCGCCGCCGCCGCCGCCCGGGTAGAATAGCGTGTTGCCTTGGCCTGGCGTGCCAGCAACTCCGAAGGTCTGGCCCGCTCCGCCCTGGTTGCCGGCATTTCCATTGCCGCCGCGGCCGCCAACCGATTGCGCAACCGCGTCGTTCGCGATCAGCACAACACCGGCAAGCGCGGTGCAGACAAGAAGGCCTTGACGCCAGCCGTGATTTGCAACGACCTTGGCGCGGTTCGCGGCGAGAATGGATCGCCCTTGAGGGCTGCCTGCCATTGACCAATGAGAGGACATCTTCGCGGCACGAGAGCCGAAAGCCACCACGTCAGAAAAAATATGCAATTTACCCACCCAAGCACACGCCGCCATCGCGGCGAGATTCCCAATCTCAAGGCGGTTGAAACATGAGTTCGGCGTCGATGTCAGCAGCCGGAAAAGCGCGCTTTCGGCAAAAGCGTCGCCTTGAGACGCTCGATCAATCAATTCGCGGAATATCGAACAGTGGCTCCGCTTCGCATGTCGGAACGGACAGCTACCAGAGGCGTTAATTCGATCGGTGCCCTCGCGATTCCCAGCGGATTGGTGTTTCGAACTTGATCTAGCCACTTTCTTTTGTGGGCCGAACATAAGCGAAGAAGAATATATCTAAGCATGGCTGTACCTCGGCTCTATTACGTAACGACTGGGTTGGATGCGGATATAGCCTTCGCCACGTGGAGCGCGGTGTTGTCCCCCCTGTTCGAGCCACGCCCTTGGGCCCGAAGCAAAATCCTGCCCACCGGATCGGCGAACGGAGCGATCCTGGGCGACATGATCATCGCTAAGGTGGCGTTCGAGCCGCAGATGTTTGTCCGCGACGCCGAACGTATCGCCGCCACTCCAGACCACATCTTGTTGCACCTCTATCTTAGCGGCGGCTTCAACGGTCTGATCTCCGGAGAGCAGGCTTCGATCGGTCCGGGAAAGGTCGCGGTCATCGATCTGGCGCACGAGGTCAGGACGCGGGCGTTCGCCTCCAACACATTGTCGCTCGTCGTTCCCCGAACGATGCTGCCCGACATGGCACCCGGCACCCTGAAGGCTCGCCTCGATCCGCCTCGCAACGAACTGCTCGCCGCCCACATCCGGTCGCTTCAGGAGCGGAGTTCGCAGATCTCGGAAGACGAGATCGCGAGCACTGTTTCCGATACGGCGGATTTTCTCAGGCGCTTGTTCGGCCACGCGGATTTCACATCGCGAAATGCTCAAGATGCCGATGATGATTTTCTGTCACTGGCGCAAACGGCAATTCGCGACAATCTCGCCATTGGCAAACTGTCGCCGGATTTCCTGGCCGAAAAGCTTGGCATATCGCGGGCCACGCTTTACCGCGTTTTCGCCCCTCACGGAGGCATCATGCGTTACGTCCAGGAGCGTCGGCTGATTGCCGTGCGGGCAGCGCTGAGCGATCCTCTCGAAACGCGCAAACTGTCGCGAATTGCAGCCGATCTCGGCTTCAACAGCGAAGCGCATTTCAGTCGCGCGTTTCGCCAGCGGTTCGATATGACCGCTACCGAGTATCGCCAAGAACAGATCGAGGCTTCGAAGCAGACGCAGCTGACAAGCCCGGAAGTCGTCAATCGATGGTGGGTGGACGTGGCTACGACAGCGCGCTCGGCCAGCGCATAGGTGCTACCGCAGCCGCAGGCCGTGCCAACTCCTGGGCGACATGCATCACGAGATGCGCTGACCGTCCTCGTCGAGCAGAACGCAGCCCTCGGGATCGAATCCGAGGTCGATCGTCTCGCCTTCGCGAAGGACCCGGCCAGTGATCGTTGCGTTGGCGCGGATGCTGGTCTTGCCGCCGATGTCGATCTCGTAGATGGCGCTGCCGCCCAGATATGACGCCGAGACGACGCGGCCGGACAGATGGTTGGCGCCCGCCGCAGCGCCGACCGTCAGTTTCTGCGGCCGCACCACGACGGTGACCTTGCTGCCGTCGGCAAGCTGCCTAGGACAGGCCACGTTGACCGTCTGGCCGCTGGCAAGCACCACTGCGGTTGCCTTGCCGGATCCGCTCACGGTGCCGGCCAGCATGTTGGCCTTGCCGAGGAAATCGGCGACGAAGGCGGTGGCGGGCCGCTCGTAGACTTCCTCGGGCGTGCCGATCTGCTCGGCCGATCCCGCGTTCATAACCACGATGCGGTCCGACATGGAGAGCGCTTCTTCCTGGTCGTGGGTGACGAAGATGGCGGTGATGCCGGTTTCCTTCTGGATCTTCTTGATCTCGACGCGCATCTCCTCGCGCATGTTGGCGTCCAGGGCCGATAGCGGCTCGTCGAGCAAAAGCACCTGCGGCTCGAAGACGATGGCGCGGGCAAGCGCGATGCGCTGCTGCTGGCCGCCCGACAATTGCGAGGGCAGTTTCTTCTCGCTGCCCGGCAGCCGCACCATTTCGAGCGCCTTGCCGACCCTGCGCACGATTTCCGGCTTCGGCACGTTGCGGTATTTCAGGCCGAAGGCGACGTTGTCGAACACGGTCTTGTGCGGGAACAGCGCGTAGCTCTGGAAGACAAGGCCGATGTTGCGCTTGTAGATCGGCACGTCGTCGACCCGGCGCCCATCGATCATGATCTGGCCGCCTGAAATATCGACCAGGCCGGCGATGGAGCGCAGGATCGTGGTCTTGCCGCAGCCCGAAGGGCCGAGCAGCGTGACGAAGGAGCCCTTGCGGATCGACAGCGAGAAATCGCGCACGGCGACGAACTTGCCATAGGCGATGTCGATGTTGCGAAACTCGACCGCCGGCTGGCTCGCTTCGGCGCTGTCCGATGCGGCCTTGCCCGCGCCGGACAGCGTCGCCCCGGCCGCTTCCGGCCGGGGCAATTCTGAAAGGTCGTTTCTGTCAGGCACCTTTCGAGATCCTGTTCCACTGCTTGGTCCAGGCGTCCTCGTTGGTCGCCCAGTAGACCGGGTCGGCGAAGGTCAGCGACTTCATCGTGCCGGTCTTGTCGAAGGCCGGCAGCTTCTCGATCTTCTCGGTGAGCTTGACCTTGGTCGGGTCGAGCGATGGCGGATAGCTCTGGCCCTCGGCCACCGCGATGGAGGTCGCCGGGTCGAGCATGAAGTTGATCAGCTCCTCGCACTCGGCCATCGGCGAGCCCTTCAGGATCAGCATGTCCTCCATCCAGGCATAGGAGCCGGCCGGATCGAGATAGCCGATCGGATGGCCCTGGTCCTGCAAGGCGGCGACGCGGCCCGACCAGGCGTCGGTCACCACGATCTCGCCCTTGGAAAGCAGGTCCATCAGCTCGGCGCCGGAACTCCAGAACTTCTTGGCAAGGTCGCGCGTCTCGCGCACCTTGGCCCAGATCGTGTCCATGTCCTTGATGTTGTTGGGATCCTGCCCGGTGGCGAGCGCGGCGTACCAGACGCGCGTGGTCATGTCGTCATAGCCGCCGACCTTGCCGGCATATTTCTTGTCGAGCAAAAGGGCGGCGCCCTTTTCCTTGGCTTCCTCGGGCGAGATCACCTTGGTGTTGTAGGCGATGCCTGTCGTGCCGTAGTCGTAAGGCACGGCCGAGAGTTTCGGCGTCAGCTTGCGGAACGGCTCGATCATCGGCTGCAGCACATTCGCCATGTTGGGGATGTTGGCCTCGTTGATCTCCGAGGTCAGGCCGCCATTGACGTATTTGATGTAGTAGTTGACGCCGGAGGAATGGATGACCTGGTAGTCGCCGGGCTTCGAGGTCTTGATCTTGGTGATGATCTCGTCCTCGTCGCCGAACGTGCCCTGGACGACCTTGATCTTGGTCTTGGTGGTGTAGGGCTGGAAGGCGTATTTGTCGATCGCGTCCTGCACAGTGCCGCCCCAGCCGTCGAAGCGAACCTCCTGGACCGCGGCGAGCGCCTGCCGCATCCAGGGCATGTCGAGACCCGCCGCGGCAGCCGCGGCGGCTGTCAGCGTCAGGAAAGTGCGGCGGCTGAGATCACCGTTTCGATATCGATCATGCAGCCGTTCAAGCCGCTTGCCGTTGGACAGTTTCATCGTGCTTCCTCCTTTGGTTCGCCACGTCTTTTCAATCTGGTCAGGCTTTGCAGGATCAGGCCGCCGAGCAGCGGGATGCCTACGGTCACCAGGATCATCACGGTGCCGAGCGCGTTGATCTCGGGACTGATCGAGATCTTGAGCATCGAAAGGATCTGGGTGGGCATGGTCTCGACGCCGGCCGGGCGCCAGAACAGGCTGGCCGACGTGTTGTCGAACGAGATGGTGAAGGCGAGCAGCGCGCCGCCGACGACGGCGGGGATGAGCAGCGGCAGCGTGATCTCGCGGAACGACGAGAAACGCGAGGCGCCCAGCGAGAGCGCCGCCTCCTCGTAGACGCGCCGGATGCCGACCATGCGCGCCTGCGCGATCAGCACCACATAGGGCACGGCGAGCAGGATATGGCCGAGCACCAGCAGCAGCATGGTCCTTGGCTGGTCGACCGCCTTGATCAGCACCAGAAGGCCGACGCCCAGGATGGTCTCCGGCACCAGCGCCGGCAGGATCACCAGCGTGCTCAGCGCCTGCTTGCCGGGGAATTCGAAGCGCACCAGCGCAAAGGCGGTGACCACGCCTATCGCCGTGGTGACGGCGGCGGTGAGCAGCGCGATCCACAGCGAGGTGCGGAAGGCGGCCAGCACCTGCTCGTTGGTCATCAGCTTGGCGTACCATTGCAGGGAGAAGCCGGTCATCGGGAAGCCGCCGAACATCGAGGCGTTGAACGACAGGATGACGGTCGCCACGATCGGCGCGAACATGAAGATGTAGACGCAGATCGTGACGAAGCCGGTCAGCCGCCAGGCCCATCTGCCTTCTTCCTTGCGCCGCGCCTTCATCCGCCCAACCCCGTCATCCACCAAGTCCTTTGACGATCTGCGACATGCCCATGTAGCGGGTGTAGATGGCGGCGAAGAAGCCGAGCACCAGGAACAGCACGATCGAAAGCGTGGCGCCCATCGGCCAGTTCAGCTCGCCCATGATGGTGTCGTAGATCAAATTGCCGAACAGCGCGTCGCGCCCCGAACCCAGAAGCTGCGGCGTCACGTAGCTGCCGGCGGCCAGCACGAAGCAGAGCAGCAGGCCTGCCGCCAGGCCCGGCAGGGACAGCGGCAGCGTGACCTCGCGGAACGCCTGCGCGCTGGTGCAGCCCATGGAACGGGCGGCCGAGATCAGCGTGCGGTCGATGCCCTCGAGGCTGACATAGACGTTGAGGATCATGTAGGGCAGGAGGAAGTGCAGGAGTCCCAGGATCACCGCGCCCTCATTGTAGAGCATCGGCAGCGGATCGCTGATGATCCCCATCCTCAGCAGCGCGACGTTGATGACGCCTTGTTCGCCCAGGATGTTGATCCAGGAGAAGGTGCGGATGGTGAAGGAAATCCAGAACGGCACGATGAGCAAAAGCAGGAGCAGCCATTTGTGCTTGAAGGTCGTCGCCCAGATGAAATAGGCCGGGAAATAGCCGAGCACGCCGCAGAGCAGCGCCGTCATCGCGCCGACGCGCAGCGTCTTCAGGAGGAAGCCGTGATAGTAGCTGTCGGTGAGGAATTCGTGCCAGTTGGCGGTCGTCAGTACGCTCGTTTCCACACCGGCGGTGACGAAGGTGAAAAAGGTGTAGGCGCCCATCACGGCGATCGGCAACACCAGGAAGAAGATCAGCAGCAGGAGCACCGGCGCGACCAGCATCCAGGCCAGCCGCGGATCATACAATGTCCATCGTCGTTTCATGACCACCCGGTGCGCTTTCTTTGAAGCGCCTGTTTTGTTCCCGGTGCCAAGATTGGGTGATTAACGGCCCGATGTCTACACCAGGCGATTGAGCCAGTGGACATCCGTGCGCCGCGGCCGCGATAAACGACGAAACTCGATCGGCGGACGGCGTGGCAACAGGGGCCGTGGCCGTTCGACCTGGTTGATTTTTACCAGGCGGCAATCGCTTTCTATGCCGGCAACCCTGCCGTTCGCATGGCGTCGCTGACGTCGTCGATGATGCCAGGCGCAAGTCCGACGGCGGCGGACCAGCGGCCGATGGTGAAGCGGGGATCAAGCGACAACAGCCGTGCGGCCGATGCCTTGGCCTCCTCGATCCGGCCGAGTCGGGCAAGGGGAGCGGCCAGCCATCCGTGCAGGATGCTGAAGCCGGGGTTCATCTCCACCGCCCGCCGGCCGGCCGCGATTGCCTGCTCATGCCGGCCGTTGAGAAAATTGCCGAAGCCGATCATGCCTTGCGGGACGCAGTTCATGGCGTCCAACGGATTCAGCCGCAACGCCTGCTCGCCCCAGTCGATGGCCCGTGTCGCATCGCCGCCATAGGCGACCGGCACGCAGCCAAAGGCATAGACGAAGGCACATGAGGCGCTGAGCGCGAGCGCCTGCGAAAACGCCTGGTCGGCGAGCCTGCGGTCATGCTCGACCAGCCCGATGGTGAAACCGGCCAAAGCCAGCGCCATGGCGTCGCCCGAGCCGTGCTCGATCGCCGCATGGGCATGGCGGGACGCCTTCCGGCTATGCTCCGCCTCCATGCCGCCACGGATAAAAAGGGTCTGGTGCGCCCAGGCGGCAAAGCCGTGGACGAGCGCATAGGTCGGCTCGATGGCCAGCGCCTGGTCGAGCAGGGGCAGGCCCCTGGCGGCGCCCTGCGGCATGAAGGTGTAGACGTCGGGCAGCGCGCGCAGAAAAAGATCGTAGGCGTCGAGACTGTCGGGGCGCCGGCGCTTGACGCGTTCGATCTCGGCCCGGCGCAAATTGGGCTCCATGGCCGCGACGACGCTGATGGTGATCTCGTCCTGCAGCGCGAACACGTCGGTCAGCTCGCGGTCGTAGCGCTCGGCCCACAGGTGGCCGCCATCCTCGGCATCGATCAACTGGCCGGTGATACGCACGCGGCTGCCGACCTTGCGCACGCTGCCTTCCAGCACATAGCGCACGCCGAGCTCGCGCCCGACCTGCTTCACATCGACCGCGCGGCCCTTGTAGGTGAACGAAGAATTCCGCGCGATCACGAACAGCCAGCGGATGCGCGACAGACCGGTGATGATGTCCTCGACCATGCCGTCGGCAAAATAGTCCTGATCGGCATCGCCGCTCAGGTTGACGAAGGGCAGCACGGCGATGGAGGGGCGGGCCGGAATGCCAAGGCCGGGCTTCGCCTGCTCGACCGGGGCGATCGCCTCGGCGCCGACCTCCTCGCGCACGGTGCCGACGAACCGAAAGCCCCGGCGCAGGATAGTGCGGACCAGGCGCTGCTGCTCGCCATTGTCCTGAAGGGCGCTGCGGGCGGCGTTGACACGGCTGGCCAGCGTGGCGTCGGAAACTATGCGCCCCTGCCAGACAGCGTCGACCAGGTCGTCCTTGCTCACCACCCGCTCGCGATTGCGGATCAGATACTGCAAGAGGTCGAACACTTGCGGCTCGACGGGGACCAGATCATCGCCACGGCGCAGTTCGCGCCGCTCGCCGTCCAGGGCGAAATCCTCGAAGAGATACGGCAATTGCTGGCTCCGGATGGGCGGAAATCGCGACTCTGGACACTGTAGCCGTGTCGTGGCCGCAAAATCAAAGCCATCTCAAGGGAAAATCAAGAGGTCCTGAAGGCCGCCTCAAAGCGAGCGCGGCGGCCGCGTCGCATAGTCCTCCTGCAACCAACGCAAACAACACTTTGAAAAGGAGAACTCAAATGTCGAACAATGCAGCAAATTCCGTTGTCCTCGTTCATGGCGGCTTCGTCGATGGCTCCGGCTGGGAAGGCGTCTACCACCAGCTCAAGAAGGACGGATACGACGTCACCATCGTCCAGAACCCGACCACCTCGCTCGCCGACGATGTCGCGGTGACGAAGCGCGCCATCGCCGCCGCTCCGGGCAATGTCATCCTGGTCGGCCACTCCTATGGCGGCGTGGTGGTGTCGGAAGCCGGCACCGATCCCAAGGTGGCTGGTGTCGTCTACATCGCGGCCTTCGCGGCGGATGCCGGCGAGTCGGTCTCGACCCTGATCGCCAACCCGCCTCCCGGCGCATCGGTGCCGCCGATCCTGCCGCCCGTCGACGGCTTCCTGATGCTCGACAAGGCCAAGTTCGCCGCTGCCTTCGCCGCCGATGTGCGCCCCTCGCTCGCTGCCTTCATGGCGGACTCGCAGGTGCCGTGGGGTATCCCGGCACTGGAAGGCAAGGTCACCAAGCCGGCCTGGAGGGTGAAGCCGAGCTGGTATCTCGTCGCCACCGACGACCACATGATCCCGCCGCCGGCGCAGCGCCAGATGGCGACCCGGGCCGGAGCCACGACGGTGGAAGTGCCCGGCAGCCACGCGGTCTATGTCTCCGATCCGGCGGCGGTCGCCAAGCTGATCGAACAGGCTGCCGCCGGCGTCGGCAAGAACTGAGCCCGCGACATCCCTGAAGAAAGGCCCGGGCGCCTGGCGCCCGGGCCCTTTTTGTTCCATCCCGTATCCGGCCGACGGTGCGCCTGATATCCACTTCCTCCGGGGATCGTCGGTCGCATCTCCGACATCCGACGGCCGCTCCTGGGGATCGCGAGGCTGGCGCCTGTGCCAAACAATACGGATCGGTGATAACAGGCTCCAGCACGGGCGAGGGGACGGTTCCGGAAACACAATGGCAAGGCGGTTTGCGTTTCTGCTGGTTCGCGACTTCACGCTGTCGCCGCTGTCGCTGTTCATCGACACGCTGCGTCTCGCGGGCGACGAGGGCGACCGCAGCCGCAGGATCGAGTTCGACTGGGAGATCGTCGGCGAACGCGGCCTGCCGATCCGGGCGAGTTGCGGCGTCGAATTGCTGCCGACCAAGGGGATCGGCAATCCGGAGGATTTCGACAATGTCGTCGTGGTCGGCGGCCTGCTCGACACCAACCGCAGCCTGAGCTCGGACAAGGAAACGTTCCTGCTGCGCGCCGCCGAGAAGGGGGTGCCGCTGACGGCGCTCTGCACGGGAAGCTTCGTGCTGGCGCGCTACGGCCTGCTCGACGGCTACGCCGCGGCCGTCAGCTGGTTTCACATCAAGGATTTTCGCAGCCAGTTCCCTGAAGTGAACGCCCATGCCGACAGTCTGTTTTCCGTCGACCGTGGGCGTTCGACATGCGCCGGCGGCACGGGTGCGGCCGACCTCGCCGGCCACTTCGTGTCCCAGTTCATCGGCCAGAAGGCGGCGGAAAAGGCCGCCAAGATCCTGGTGCTCGACCGGATCAGAAGCAGCCGCGACGTGCAGCCCGTCGGCGACCTGTTTCCGGAGGCGTCGAGCCGCGCGGTGAAGCGCGCACTTCTGTTGATGGAGAGCAACCTCCAGGAGACGCTCTCGGTGACCGAGATCGCTGACCGCCTGAATTGCTCGCGGCGCCAGCTCGAGCGGCTGTTCGGGACCGAGCTCGGTATCGGTCCGATGGCGGCCTATCTGGCGCTCAGGGTGCATCATGCCAAGTCGCTGCTCGAAGGCAGCGACCTGCAGATCGGCGACATCGCCTATCGCTGCGGCTTCACCAATGCCGGCCATTTCAGCCGGGTGTTCCGCCAGCAGACCGGCATCACGCCGACCCATCTCAGGCACCCCAACCGCATGCCCGCCACTGCCGCGGGGCAATGAGGCCCGGCCGCCAAGCGGCGCTGACACTTTGTTTGGCGCAATTCCCAAGGGCAAGCGCTACGCGCTTGTCCCGGGAAAACCGTTCACACTTTTCCTGGAATTGCTCAGCCCTTCGAGATGCCGCGCGCGATCAGCCTTGCGAGCCGTTCCGAGAACGCCCTGGCGTCGGCCGGCTTGTCGCCGTCGAGCACGCGCGCCTCGTCGTAGAGAAGATGGGCGGCATCGTCCTTGAAGGCCTGCTCGTCCTCGCCGAGGCCAGCGAGCGCCAGCACGCGCTCATGCCTCGGGTTGATTTCGAGGATGGGCTTGGCCGCCTTGTCGAGGCGGCCGGCGGCGTTCATCAGCCGTTCGAACTGACGGTCGGGGCCGTGTTCGGGGGCGACAAGGCAGACCGCGCTTTCGGTCAGGCGATCCGATGCCTTCACGTCCGAGACGGCATCGCCAAGGGCGGACTTGACGAAGGCCAGGAAGCCGTCGACCTCCGGCGTCGCCACTGTCTCCTGCTTCTTGGCTTCGTCGAGCAGCTGGATGTCGGACAGCTCGGCCACGCCCTGCGTGACCGACTTGAACGGCTTGCCGTCGAATTCGGGCGCCATCGTCACCCAGAAACTGTCGACCGGATCGGTGAGCAACAGCACCTCGATGCCGCGCGCCTTGAACCCTTCGAGCTGCGGCGAGGCTTCGAGCCGGGCGCGGTCGTCGCCGGCCATGAAGAAGATCGCCTTCTGGCCTTCCTTCATCGCGGCAACATAGTCGGCAAGGCCGCGCCAGGCTTCGCCAGAGGCGGTCGAGCGGAAGCGGGCGAGCTTCAGCAATTGCTCGCGGCGCTCATAGTCCTCGTAGAGTCCTTCCTTGAGGACGACGCCGAAATTGTCCCAGATTTTCGCATAGGCGTCGGCCTCGTTTTCGGCGAGCTTGGCGAGATCGCCGAGCACGCGGTTGGTCAGGCCCTTGCGGATGGAGGCGAGCAGCGGGCTTTCCTGGATCATCTCGCGCGAGACGTTGAGCGGCAGGTCGGCGGAATCGACAAGCCCGCGCACGAAGCGCAGGTAGCGCGGCAGAAGGTCGGCATCGTCGGTGATGAAGACGCGGCGCACATAGAGCTTCATGCGGCCCTTGCGGTCCTGGTCGAACAGATCGAACGGACGCGAGCCCGGCACGAAGGCGAGCACCGAATATTCCTGCCGGCCCTCGGCGCGGAAATGGATGGTGGCGGCCGGCTGGTCATACTGGCCGGCGACGCCGCGATAGAAGTCCGTATATTCCTCGGGCTTGATCTCGCTTTTCGGCCGGACCCAGAGTGCCGTGCCGTCGGCGATGTCGCGCGCCTCGGCGCCGGGCTTCTCGATGAGCGTGATCGGCACCGGCACATGGCCCGACTGCGACTTGGCCAACTGCTCGAGCCGGTAGGATCCGGTGTAGGAGACGGCATCGTCCATGAGATGCAGCACGACGCGGGTGCCGCGCTTCGGCGCGGCTTCGAGCGGGGCGGGCGCGATCTCATAGGACCCCTTGCCGTCCGACGACCAGCGCCAGGCTTCCTCGCTTCCCGCCAGGCGGCTGATGACATCGACCCGGTCGGCCACCATGAAGGCGGAGTAGAAGCCGACACCGAACTGGCCGATGAGCTGCGTGTCCTCGGTGCCGGAGCCGACGCGCTCGATGAAGGCGCGGGTGCCGGAGCGGGCGATCGTGCCCAGCGCCTCGGCCATGTCGTCGCGGCTCATGCCGATGCCGTTGTCCTCGACGGTGATCTGCTTGTTGTCCGCGTCAGCCGAGATCGAGATGCGCGGCTTGGGATCGTCGGCCAGAAGCTCCGGGCGGCTGACAGCCTCGAAGCGCAGCTTCTCGCAGGCATCAGCCGCGTTGGAAATCAGCTCGCGCAGGAAGACGTCCTTATCGGAATAGACCGAATGCACCATCATGTGCAGCAGCCGCGAAACATCCGCCTCGAACGCCCTGGTTTCCGTCGTTTTCGTATCCGTCGTCATTCCGGTTTTCCCACGCTTTTCATCCGCCCGCCGCGCCGGGGCGCGTTCAGGACTTCCTTTCAACCATTTTTTGCGGTGCTGGCAACTGCGATTTATCGATCTCCCCCCTAGTGGGGGAGATGCCCGGCAGGGCAGAGGGGGGCGCTGTCCCGCCGACTTCTCAGTCCGTCCCGCCCAAACCCGTCACGATGACGATATGCTGGCAAACATTGCCAATGTCGCGAATGACATCATCATTCCAGAAGCGCAGCACGATCCAGCCATCCTGTTCCAGGCGCTTCGTCCTGGTCTGGTCGGCTATCGCCAGATTTTCGTCGCCATGCTGCGAACCATCGACTTCAACGATGAGTTTTTTCTCCGGGCACGCGAAGTCGACAATGTAACCGGCGATTGGAAATTGCCGGCGAAAACCCAAGCCCATCAGCCGGTGCGCGCGAAGTTCGTTCCAAAGCTTCAACTCGGCACCCGTCATCACCTTGCGCATCGATCTGGCGCTGGCCCGGTGTCTTGGCGGCAGGGGCGTGTGGGTCATTGTAAGGGGCTGGTCCGAGGTAGGGATATCGAGGCTTTTACTCTACGGCGCCCCCCTCTGTCCTGCCGGACATCTCCCCCACTAGGGGGGAGATTGGCGGCGTTGGCGTCGCGCCTGTTTCGTCCCCCTACTTCCCCGCCATGTGATCCGCCAGCGCCTGCGCCTGGGCGAGCAGCGCGGGGAAGGCCGGGGTGCCGGGCAGGTTCTTGCCCATGCAGGCGCGGAAGTCGTCGTCGCCTTTCGTCCAGGCGGCGTTGGCGGCATCGGATGTGTTTTCGTCGCTGTCGTCGGTGGCCTGCTTGGCCAGTTTCTGGGCGGCGGCGTCGGCGGCGGTCCAGACGGCGTCGCAGGCCGCGATCTTCGGGACCGGCGGCGCCGCGGGCGCCTCGGCGATCAGGACGCTGTTGCCCTTAACGATCGTGACGATGACCTCCTGGTCGTAGTTCGGCCCGATATCCTGTGCCCAGCCGCCGAGCCGCGCGATCGCCATATCGGCGCCATCAGGCGTCTTCAGCGCGAAGTCGAGCGTGCCGGTGAAGGCGGCGTCGCTGCCGATGGCCTGGGTATAGAAGGCGTCGAGTTTCAGCGCCGCGTCGAAGCTGGTGGGCAGTTTGAGGTCGGCGTCCGTCTCGGCCGCACGCGACTTGAGCCAGCGCTCGACCAGCCCGCGTGTCGATGCCACGATGCTGGGGCCGTCCTCGGTGCCATGGCGCAGCCCGTCGAGCATGCCGAAGCCGACATCGGAGGAACTGAGGCTTTCGATATTGATCGTGCCGGCAGCCGGGAAATCCTTGACCGTGAAGGGGCCGAGGAGGGCGGTGAGACGTTTTTCGAGATCGGCGCGGGCCTTTTCATTGGCCGCGTCGAGCGTTTCCACGGCGGTGTTCGTGCTCTCCATCGCCGCGATCTCGGCAATCGCCTTGTCGCGCGCGGCGATATAGTCGTCCTCGGGCGAGGCGGCGAAGGCAGCACCGCTGGCGAGTGCAAACATGACCGTCCAGACCAACCGCATGACAGAACCTTTCTTCGTGGCGATCAACAGGCCAGGCAGCCATCGGGCAGCTTTGCGGCTATTGCGCGGCAGGAAACGTGGAGGCGAAACATCCTTGCCGGGGAGGGACCGCAAGCGCCGTCATTAACCATCAGTTAACTATCAGTTCGCCTTTGAATCAAATTTGGCGGATATTGTTTTGGCCAACGAGGCTGCTCGAGGGACCTGAGAAGACAGCAATTATTGGCCTGGCGCGCAGCCTTCGGTCGCGCGGCAGTCTGAAATCAAAAGAATAAGCGACGGACCACCGTCGCCTTGCGGGGAGGCGTCCGCATCATTCTTGATGAGGATCGCCACAATGAAGATCGAAGACGCGGTGACCACTGTAACAGCCGAGGCCAACGCGCTTGTGTCGTGCCTCGGCCAACCCGTCATCGCCTACCACGTGACGGAAATCATGCGAGAGGCCGACCTCGAGCACGCCAGGCGGATGCAGCTCGCCCTGATGCGGCGAAGCATCGAGGCGCTCGTCGATGACGGCCTGGAGGATGTGGCGGCGGAGCGTTTTGCGGCGCAATTCGACGGGCGGGTTGGTTCGGCGTGGCGGCTGCTGCACGGTTCGGATGGCGTGGCGCACTGAGTTCGGGCCAGACCGGCCTCGAGCTTGGATCCTCCGTGTTGCCATTGGCGGATCGATCAAGCCGGCTTCCGCCGGCCGTGTAAAGGAAGCCGTATCAGAAAACATGAAAAGCCCGACGCGAGTTGCGGACGCCTGGCACTCCTCGATCAGCGTCGCGACAACTGGAAGAACCGACCGAGCCCCCCGGTTCTTAGCATATCCGCTATCTGGTTGATCTTCCCGACCGTCTTGCGGCCGTCGGCTGCTGCCCGCTCCGGCGGACGGGGCAGCCCAAGGCGCTTGCGCTGCGTGCCCGCGAAGGCGATCGCATCGCGCTCACGCCTGAATTGATGGAAAATTTCCTGGTCGTTCTCGCATACGCGGACAAACCAACCACCAAAACCCTCCGACAGCTCCACGGAGGTTTTTAGGCAACCGCTATCATACCGAGGGTGAACAGGCATGGCGCTTCCTGCATCGCAGCTGAAAACGACGTGTCGACAAAATATCCGTCAACAATGAATGTGCTGTGACAGGTGCGACGCCCGGGCGGCACCGAGCCATGAAGCGGGCGGCCACGCGGGAGATCTTCACCCCGGGCGAGATTCAACCTGAGCTGGCTTGTATGTGTCAAAAAGTTGCACGATTGTCGGCTGCTCGATGATGTGGGTATCCGATGAAGCGTAAGGACAAGGCACGGCCTTTCGTGCCAACTGAAATCCACGTCAGCACCGTCGAGGATGACAGGGGTACGCTCGGTATCCTCTCGATCCAGACGACCGAAGGCATGGTAGAGATCGCGCTTGATCGCCAAGCCGCCGACGCGATCGTGAATGCCATCGGCGCAATCCGGACGAAGCTGGACCAGAGCTGAGAAGGCCGGGCCCGCGGCCGAGGAGATCGATCTTCGGATTGCCGGCGGCCAGCAGGATGGCGATGGCGTCATCATATCCGGGGTCGCGGTCCAGGATGATCTTTTCCATGGTGGGCACCTCCCTTGCCGTCCGCGCTGGGACAAGAGACCGCACGCCCCCGTGCAGTCAAGGCTCGGATGCTCGATCGATCCGGCCTGCGTAAGTCTGGTCGCGCGGCCGGGCATGCTCGGCGCGGCTCATCCGAACAGGGTCGTCTCAGGGAAAGTTTCGTTCGTTCGAATGACAACAAGCAGAGAAATAGAAGATAGCGTCGCGGTGACGCGGCATCCAGCGCCGTGGCTCGAACTAAGTGGAGAATACGATCGCGGTGAGGGTCGCGCCAGGTGAGGTCAAGCGATGAATCATTTGCAAGGTACCAGGGCCAAATGCCGGCTCTTTGACTTCACCCTTATTAAGCGACGCGCTTTTGTTCTACTTCACAGGATAGGTGGCAACGGGTGTAAGGCCACGCTGTCCTTTGTTTCGTCCATCCTCGTTCTGCTGTCTGCGTCTCCCGCGAACAGCCAGCTGGCGCCCGATGCGTCCGCGACGGCCGCGGTCAATGGCCGTTCGTCGGTCGCGGTTTCGGACCATACGGATATCGCGAAAGAACCGGGCAATGTGCGATCCGGAGCGGTCGGAACCGACATATTCAATCCCGCGCCCGGCGGAGCGAATGCCCTCAACGGCCCACAAACGCCGCCCGGCGCGGTGGAGGAGGCCTTGCGCCGCGAATTGGCCGCTGCACGGGCTGAACTGGCCAAGCAAGCGCAGGCCCTGAAAGAGCAGCAGCAAACGGACGAAGCGCTCACGGCCAACCTGGACACCGCGCTGCGCGCCATCCAGGATTTCAGGGCGGAAGCC
This sequence comes from Mesorhizobium sp. GW821-FHT07A06, assembly GCF_059419085.1. Classification (NCBI taxonomy): domain Bacteria; kingdom Pseudomonadati; phylum Pseudomonadota; class Alphaproteobacteria; order Hyphomicrobiales; family Phyllobacteriaceae; genus Mesorhizobium; species Mesorhizobium sp. GW821-FHT07A06. Next base: position 885,985 of record NZ_JBWKRC010000002.1, on the reverse strand, counting down.
AGTCTCTGGGACGGCAAGAAAGGCGCGATGCCTGAAACGCATCCCTCCACCGATGCCTCCCACGCCGCCGCGAACCAGGCGCTGGAAGAGGAGCGCCACAAGGCCGAGCTCCTGGAACAGGAACTCGCCACGGCTCGGCAGACCATCGATGCTCTCAAGACGAGCGCAAACCTGGCCGCGGCGGAGCAGGCCAAGGCCCTGAAGGACCGGCAAGTGGCTGACGCCGCTTCAAACCAAGCCGGAGAAGCGCTCGAACTGGAACGTCGACGGGCGGATTCAGCCATGCGTGACCTCGACAGTGCCCGCAAGGAACGGGACGCCTTGAAGCAGAGCTCGATAGGCTTGAGTGCGGCGCTGGACCAGGAGCGGGAGAGGGCCAACGGCTTGGCCCGCAGCCTCAGTGCCGCGCGTGCGGAAATCGACGCCATCAAGGACAAGCGTCGGACCGCGGCCGAGATGCGCGCGCCCAAGGCAGGTACCTCCAAGAGCGCGCTCGCAAGTCCGCCATCGCGTCCGGTCGCAGCCCGTAACCCGGACCTGCCGAAAAAACGGAAAGTGAAAGGCTCAAAGTCGCCGCAACCTGTCCTGCTGGCAACCATCGCTCTTCCAACCGCATTGCTCCCGGTGCGACCACCCGCGCAGTGAAGGACAGGTGAGCGAGATGCATGGCGCTGGGAGGATGACAATGAAGAAATACTTCGCGGCCGCGTTGACGATGGGTATCGCAATCGGGCCTGCCTCGGCTCTCGAAGCAGGTATAGGCGGCAGGGCCGGCGGTCTCGGCGTCGGCGCCGGCGTGAGCGCCGGTTCGCAAGGCGCATCCGTAGGGGTGGGCGCGAGCATCGATGGCGTTGGCGGAGCCAACGTCGGAGCTTCGGTCGGCGCAGGCAGCGGGTCGGTCAGCGCCAGCGGCGATGTTGGCACCTCGGGTGCAGGCGTGTCGACCAGCGTCGGCGTGGGCGCCGATTCGTCCGCCCAAAACGGATCGGCGGCCGCTCCCGGTGGCCAGGCCGCCGCCACCACCGGCTCTGCCGCGACAGCCACGGCCACCGCCATGACAGCGACAACCCTGGCCAAGGCCACCAGGCAACCGATCGTCCTGCCATCCGTCCTCAGGCCTTCCAAAGCCGGTCAGGGCGACCTCACCATGGGATATCCCTTCGCACCCCTGGAAGCCCTGACGGCGAAACCAGGCACGCCGGCCACGGTCGTACAAGCCTGCCGCGCGGCGATCATGTCCGCCGCCAAGCCGCTTGGCGCTGTCCGTGTCCGTGCGGTAAGCGCGGGTGCCTTGCGTCAATCCGGGAGCGCGCTGACGGCGCCGATCATGGTGCGAATAGACTATGCGAGACGAGGCGGCATCGAAGTCCGGCAAGCGCAAGTCCGCTGTCGCCTCGACAAGGCAGGCAGGGTCCGCGCGGTGATCTAGAACCAACCTGCAAGAGGGTAGGCGGCGCTCCGCCGACGCCGCGCGAGTTGGTCGAGGCGGCAACATTTTCCGCGGAACGGAGGTTCCAATCTCATGTGAGCTGCTTCAAGCTCGGTCCTGGATCGCGGCAGGGGGCGTGAGATGGCGGATCATGATCGGATCGACGGATTGATCGCGGCGGTGCCCGCCGCACTGGCGCTTCGCGCCGGGCTGGACCTTGGCATCTTCACCCGGCTCGGTGGCGATGTGGCGACCGCCGACAGCCTGGGGGCCGCGCTCAAGGTCGAGCCCGATCGTCTGTCGCGGCTCCTCTATGCGCTCGCCAGCATCGGTCTGCTCGAAGTCGAGGATGGTCGCTTTCGCAACGGAGCCGAAGCGTCGGCCTTCCTCGACGCGTCCAAGACGACCTATCGCGGCGGCGATCATGCGCTGCTGCGCGAGCTCTGGGGAGCCGACCTTTTGACCGCCGAGTCGCTGCGGCAGAACCGGCCGGCCGCGCTGCACGATTTTTCCGAGGCCGGCCCCGAGGCGGCGGCCGCCTTCAGCCGCATGCTCGCACCGGGCGGGGTGGTTTTCGGCAGAAACCTGGCCCGGGAGATGGACCTCTCCGCGATCCGTTCGGTGATCGATATCGGCGGGGGCGCCGGGACCATTCTGGTCGGACTTCGCGAGCGGTGGCCACGGATCGCGGCGACGCTGATGGAACTCCCGACGGTCGCGGCGGTCGCGCCATCCATCCTGGCCGAATATGGTGCCGACGACGTGACTGTCGAAGAGGGGGACATAACCGTGGCGCCATCGATCGGCCGGCACGATCTGGCGATCCTGAAGGCCGTCGTCCAGGTCCTTCCGCCCGATCAGGCGCGCAGTGCGATCCTGAACGCGGCGCGTTGCCTCACGCATGGCGGCGAGATCGCAATCGCGGGATGGGGCGTCGTCGATGACGACCGCCTCGGCCCGCCCGAGGGTGTCTTTCTCAATCTCACCTTCCTGAACCTCTATCGCCATGGCGAATCCTACACGGAAGGTCAGTACCGCGCCTGGATGACCGAGGCTGGATTGCGCGACATCTCCAGGTCGCGCCTGGCGGATGGCTCGACCTTGTTTCGTGCGCGCCTCGGCTGAAGATCGGATCGGCCGTGGAGTTCGTTGCCCGGTTGCGGGCTTTCAACTCTTCCGCTTCTCCACCTCCGCCTTCCGCAGCAGGAACCGCTGGATCTTGCCGCTTGGCGTCTTCGGCAGTTCGGCGACAAAGTCGATCTCGCGCGGATAGGCGTGCGCGGAAAGCCGTTTGCGGACATGCTGGGCCAGCTCCTCGGCAAGCTCGGGGCTGCCCTGGTAGGCGGGCGCCAGGATGACGAAGGCCTTGACGATCTCGGTGCGCCGCGGATCGGGCACGCCGACCACGGCCGCCTCGTTGACGGCGGGATGTTCGATGAGCGCGCTTTCGACATCGAAGGGGCCGATGCGGTAGCCCGACGAGGTGATGACATCGTCGGCGCGGCCGATGAAGGAGACCGAGCCGTCCGGTTCGTATTCCACCGTGTCGCCGGTGCGGTAATAGCCGCCCGCCATCGCGGGTGTCTCGACCTGGTGATAGCCGTCGAACCAGCGCAGCGGCGAGTTGGCGATGTCGACAGCTAGGACGCCGGGCTGGTTGGGGCCAAGCTCGTTGCCAGCCTCGTCCAGCACCACCATGCGGTAGCCCGGCATGGCGAAGCCGGACGATCCCGCGCGAACCCTATGCGCAAGCCCGTGGTGGTTGTTGACCATCATGCCGTTCTCGGTCTGGCCGTAATGGTCGTGGATGGGGGCGGCGAGATGGGTGTCGAACCAGCGGATCACTTCCGGGTTGAGCGGCTCGCCGGCGCTGCTCACGACACGCAGGCGGCCCTTGACGCCAGCGGCGGCCTCGGGGCCTTCGGCCAGCAGCAGGCGGAAGGCGGTGGGCGAGCCGGCAAGGCTGGTCACACCGAGCCGCTCGATGATTTCGTAGGTACTCCCAGCCGTGAAGGCGCCCTCGTTGAAGGTGGTGGCGATGCCGAGCATCAGCGGGCCCGTGATGGCGTAATAGAGGCCGTAGGCCCAGCCCGGATCGGCGATGTTCCAGAAGACGTCGTCGGGGCGCAGCCCGATCGCGTCGCGCATATAGGCGCCGAAGGCGAGCAGGGCGCTGAGCGGCACCGGCACGCCCTTGGGCAGGCCCGTCGTGCCTGATGTCGACATCATCATGAACAGGTCTTCGCCCTTGCGCATGACGGGTTCGCAATCGGGGGAGGCGGCGGCAAGCGCGGCGCGGAAATCGATGTCGCCTTGGGCCAAGGCATCATCGGGGCCAAGAATGGTGGCGATCGGCGGGCTGTTCTCGATCTCGTCGAGCTTGCCGCGATTGGCCGGGTTGGTCACCACCAGCCTGGCGCCGCTGTAGCCCAGGCGATGCTCGATCGCCTTCGGCCCGAAAGCGGTGAAAAGCGGCTGGTAGACGGCGCCGATGCGCCAGGTGCCGAGGATGAGCGCCACCAGTTCGGGAATGCGCGGCAGCATGCCGGCCACGACATCGCCGGGGCCGACGCCCAGCCCCTTGAGCATATTGGCGACACGGCCCGACATATCGGCGAGGTCATCGAAGCTGAACAGCCGGAGTTCGCCACCGGCGGAGATCGCGCGCAGCGCCAGCCGGTCCTGCCCGGTATGGCGGCCGCAGCATTCGACATAGGCATTGATGCCGGTCGCCGGGTCGCCGTCGAGCCTGGCGATCTCATCCTCGATGCGAAAGCGCGAAACGGCATCCTCGTAGCGCGGCAAGCCGGCTCGTATGCTGGTCATGTCGGTCCTCCCTGGCGGCGCTCCATCTCCCCATGGCGCGCTGTCGCGGCAACAATGGCATCAGATGGCGCCGATGGGCAACGACGGAAGCCTATCTCTTTGTTTTGATGCGATTCCCAAGGGAAAACGCCAGGCGTTTTTCCCGGGAAAACCGCCACACACTTTTCCTGGCATTGCTCCTACAAGTTCGCCTCGGCGAAGATGCGGGCCGCCCAGTCGAGGAAGACGCGCAGGCGCGGCGAGAGCTGCCGGTTTTGCGGGTAGAGTGCCGAGAGCGGCGTCGGCGATGGCGGGTAGTCGGCCAGCACCTCGATGAGCGTGCCGTCGGCAAGCTCCTTCTCGAAGCGATAGCGCGGCGCCTGGATGAGGCCGAGGCCAAGCCGCGCCAGGTCGGCGGCGGTGTCGGAATTGTTGGCGGCGACGCGGCCCGGCAATCGAACCTCGCGCGTCTTGCCGCCGACGGTGAACTCGAAGGGCAGCACCTCGCCGGTGCGCGACGAAACGAAGCCCACCGCCTGGTGGCCGTCGAGCGCATCGGGGGAAGCGGGTGTGCCGTGGCGTTCGAGATAGGCGGGACTGGCGCAGGTGATCTCGCGGATCATCCCCAGCCGGCGCATGATCATGCCGCTGTCGGGCGGCTCGCCGACGCGGATGACGCAGTCGACGCCCTCGCGCACGAGATCGACCAGCCGGTCGCTCTGGCCGATCTGCAGGTCGATCCTGGCATAGCGGGCCAAAAACTCCGGCAGGCGCGGCAACAGGAAGGTGCGGGTGAGCAGCGTACTGGCGTCGATGCGCAGCAGGCCGAAGGGCTCGGCGTTGCGGAAGGCGGCCTCGGCATCCTCGATCTCGGCCAGGATGGAGAGGCAACGTTGATAGTAGGCCTCGCCATCCTGCGTGGCGTTCACCTGGCGTGTCGTGCGCTCCAGCAGCCGCGCGCCGAGATGTTCCTCGAGCCGCCGGATCGCTTCCGTCGCGGTCGAGCGCGGCAGGCCGAGATCGGCGGCGGCGGCGGTGAAGCTGCGCCGCTCCAGCACGCGGACGAAGAGCCGCATCGTGTCCAGACGATCCATGGGCTTTGTTCGCAGTTTCCGAATAGTGATGTCAAGAGGCGGCTGATTATCCGGAAGCTGGCTTGGCCTATATCCGTGTCACCAGCAATACGGAGAGACTTCCATGACAAATCCAACCAGAACCGCGATCGTGACCGGCGCTTCCAAGGGCATCGGTGCGGCGATCGCGCGGCGGCTCGCCCGCGACGGCGTCGCCGTCGTCGTCAACTATGCACGGGGCCGCGCCGAGGCCGAAGCGCTTGTCGGCGCGATCGACGCCGATGGCGGCAAGGCGGTCGCCGTGCAGGCCGACATCGCCGACCCGATCGGCATCGCAACACTTTTCGACGCCGGCGAGAAGGCCTTCGGCGGCGTCGACATCCTCGTCAACAATGCCGGCATCATGAGACTGTCGCCGATCGCGGCGACCGATGATGCGTCGTTCGACACGCAGGTCGCGATCAATCTCGGCGGCGTGTTCCGTGGCATGCGCGAAGGCGCGAAGCGGCTTCGCGACGGCGGCCGCATCGTCAATTTCTCCAGCAGCGTCGTTGGCCTCTACCAGCCGGGCTATGGCGTCTACGCCGCCACCAAGGCGGCCGTCGAAGCGATGACGCATATCCTCGCCAAGGAGCTTGGCGCGCGCCGCGTCACCGTCAACGCCGTGGCGCCCGGACCGGTCGAGACCGCGCTGTTCACGGATGGCAAGAGCGCGGCGCAGATCGAGGCCATTGGCAAGATGATCCCGCTCGGCCGGCTCGGCCAGCCCGACGACATTGCCGGCGTGGTCTCGTTCCTCGCCGGGCCGGATAGCGGCTGGGTCAACGGACAAATCATCCGCGCCAATGGCGGCGTGATCTGAGGAGGCCATGATGCAAAAGACAATCCTGATCACCGGCGCCTCCAGCGGCTTCGGCGCGATGACCGCGCGGGCGCTCGCAAAGGCCGGCCACACTGTCTATGCCTCGATGCGCGACCCCTCGGCGCGTGGCGCCGCGGTAGCCGAGATGGAAAACTTCGCTCGTGACGCGGGCGTGGCGCTGAAGACCGTCGCGCTCGACGTCACCTCGGATGCCTCGGCGCAAGCGGCGATCCGGCATATACTGGGCGAGGCCGGCCAACTTGACGTGCTGATCCACAATGCCGGGCATATGGGGTTCGGGCCGGCCGAGGCGTTCTCGCCTGAACAGCTGGCTCAGCTCTATGATGTCAATGTCGTCGGCACGCAGCGCGTCAACCGTGCGACCCTGCCGCATATGCGCTCTCTCGGCCGGGGCCAGATGATCTGGGTCGGCTCGAGCAGCACGCGCGGCGGCACGCCGCCGTTCCTGGCGCCTTACTTCGCCGCCAAGGCCGGCATGGACGCGCTGGCGCAGAGCTATGCGCTGGAACTCGCCCGCTTCGGCATCGAAACGACGATCGTGGTGCCGGGCGCCTTCACCAAGGGCACGGAGCATTTTCATCACGCGGCGGCACCCGCCGACACCGAGCGCGCCGACGCTTACTGGGCCGGTCCCTATGCCGATGTCGACCAGAAGGTGCTGAAGGGGCTGGCGTCCCTGGAGCCGGTGGATGCCGACCCGGCCGAGATCGCCCGGGCAATCGTCGACCTCGTGGCGATGCCGCACGGCAGCCGCCCGTTGCGCGTGCATATCGACCCTTCCGATGATGGCGCTGCCATCGTCAACGGCGTTGCCGACCGCGTGCGCGCGCAACTCATGGAACGGATCGGCCTTGCCGACCTGCTCCATCCCAAAGCCTGAAATCCAACCTCGAGAAGCAAGGAAACGATCATGCCATTCGCCAACATCAAGGTACCGCAGGCCGCACTCTCCAGGGCGCAGAAGGAAGACCTCATCCACCGAACCACGGCCATGTTCGTCGACTTCTTCGGCGAAGTCGCCAGACCCACCACGATGGTGCTGGTGGAAGAGGTTGCCGACGGCGGCTATGGCCGGGCCGACGAAGTGTTCGTCGTGCCCGACGCCTATCGCGCCAAGGAGTAGGCGGGAGCGCCATTGCCGCATGCGCCAGTCGTCATATGACGACTGGTCGCCGCGGACGCCAGCGTCCACTCTGTCCGCGGGGCCTGCATGTCGGTTCCCTGAAAACCGATGCCCCCTTTGGGGCGGCATGCACCAGGCGGGGGCCAGGTGGACAGCCCCGAGCTGTCCACCTGTCTCGCTTGCTCTTTGCGGCGACGCGCCAACCCCACTGCTTCGCAGCGACCCTCCCCACAAGGGGAAGGGTGAGGAGGCGCCCTGCCGGCCTCCAAGATAGCGCTCTTCCGGAAATGCGGAAAAGCTGAGCTCCATACCTCCCCTTGTGGGGAGGTATGGCCGAGGGTCCGGGTTGGGGTCAGCGCGGCGCCGCAAGCCTTGCTTGCACGCCCGGCCGAAGAGGCGATTGTCGCAACGGCCGAGAGCTTGTCGCGGCTGGGGTTGGTGGGGTCGAGAGCGGCATAGGCACAAGCCTTCCTCAGCCGCCCTTGGGCATCCCAACCCAGTCAGCCGCCACCTCGGCAAACAGCCAATCGCGGAATGCCCTGACCTTTTTCTGCCGCAGCGCGCCGTCGGGATAGACGAGGTAGTAGCTGGCCGCCGATTTCAGCGCGAGGCCGAAGGGTCGCACCAGCCGCCCTGACGCGAGGTCGGCCGAGACCAGCGCGCTGCGGCCGAGCAGCACGCCTTCGCCATGCACGGCGGCCTCGACGGCGAAGGTGGCGGAATCGAAGCGCACACCGCGTTTGGGGTCGATGCCCTCGACGCCGGCCTGTTGCAGCCATGTCGCCCAGTCGATGCGAAAGGCGTCATGGATCAGCTTGTGATGCCGGAGATCTCCGGGCTGGCGCAGCGGATGTTCGCCTTGCAGAAGTTCCGGGCTGCAGACGGGGAAGACTTCTTCGTCGGCGAGAAATTCCGCCGTCACGCCGGTATAGCCGCCCTTGCCATAGCGGATGGCGATGTCGATGCCGTCGCTGACGAAATCGGCCAGCACGCCCGAGGTCGCCAGCCGCACGTCGATCTCGGCATTGGCGCGATGGAAGCGGTGCAGCCTCGGCACCAGCCAGCGGCCGGCAAAGCCATCCGATGTGCTGACGCTCAGGATGCGCGTCGAGCGGTCGGGCGTGGCGGCGATGGTGGCGGCGGCGATCTGGTCGAGCGCCTTGCCGACTTCCAAGGCGTAGGCAGCACCCACGGCGGTCAGGCGCACCGATCGCGTCCCCCGGTCGAAAAGCTGGATGCCCAGCCTATCCTCGATGTTGCGGATGGCACGGCTGATTGCGCCATGGGTGAGGTTGAGTTCCTCCGCCGCCCTGGAGAAACTCAAATGCCGCGCGGCCGCGTCGAAGGCGGGCAGAGCGGTCAGGGGTGGCAGTCGACGCGGCATGATCTCAACCTGTGAGCATTGCTCACAAATCCTGCACAAAGAGTCGTTTGTCGTCCAGCCTGAAAATAGCGGATATTCAGCGTGCACCGCGCATCCATATCGGACTTTTCCGGTTCATCGATGCGCTGAAGACCAGACATTGATGTGAGCGATCATCATGCTCGCCCATTGGGCGGCACGGGCACGCTTGCGTCTAGCGAACACAGGAGACGAAAAATGAGTCCGACCCTTGGATATATCGGCGCCGCGATGAGCGGCCTCGCCATGCGAAGCACGGCAGCGTTCGAGCGCCGGCGCACGCTGCGCCGGCTTTCCCGACTTTCCGACCGCCGCTTGCGGGACATCGGCTTCGAGCGCGACTGGGACGGCTCTGTCCTTGGTAATGGAATTCCGGGCAATGGGAGGGGGATATGACCAGCACCCTGATCATCGGCGCGACGGGACTTCTCGGCAGCGAGATGGCGAAGGCCAGCGCGCGCAATGGCGACAGCCTGCATGTCCTGGTCCGGGCAGCCACTTCAGCCAACGAAGCGCGGATGCGCCCGCTCAAGGAATTGGGCGCCACGGTGCATGTCGGCGATCTCGACGACTATGACAGCCTCGTGCGCGCCGTCGGCAAGGCGGATCGCGTCATCAGCTCGGTGCATGTCGGTTCGGCCAGCGAGATGACGCTGGTGCGCGCCGTGAAAGATGTCGGCGTCTCCCGTTTCGTGCCATCCGCCGGCTTCGGCCTCGACTTTGCCGCCGCCGCACCCGGCACGATCGCACCGCTTGACATCAAGAGGGCCGTGTTCGACGCGGTCAGGGAGGCCGACCTGCCCTATACGGTGATCTACACCAACGGTTTCTTCTCGACCTGGGTGGCGACGCTGGGCGACCTGACGCGCTTCGGATCGACACCGCTGCCGCCGGACGAGGTGACGCTCTATGGCGACGGCCATGTGCCGGCGACCTTTGTCAGCGAGAAGGATATCGCCGCCGTCACCATGCGCGCGCTGGAGGATCCCAATGCTGTCCGCCGCGAAATCCGCATCGCGCGGAACAGGATCACGCAGGGCGCGATGATTGACCTGTGGCGCCGGGTGAGCGGCCGCGCGCCGCGCATCGTGAACATGAGCGCTGACGAACTGGAGGCGATGATCGCGGTGGCGCCAGGGCTTGGATTGCTGCGGGCGTTCTGGATCCGCGGTGAGACCGCGCTTGAGACGGGCACTCCGGAGGCGGGGGCGCTTTATCCGGAACTGAGGTTCGAGACGATTGAGAGTGCTTTTGTGGGGATGGCTGGCAGGGGTGGGGGCACTGGGTGAGCCGGCTGCGCGGCAAGGGTCGGCGGATCTCGGTGCATGACAATGGATGCTGCCACGGTGGTTGACCGCGCGGGCCATCCGGCCGATAGGTCCGCGCGAAAAGCCGAGACCTGCAATGACTGACCTCAAAGACGCAACCCGCGCCCTCGACGCCGCCTGGCAGGACGATGTCCGCCAGGGCGTGCGCCATGTTCGCGATCTCGACCGCCTGCCGCTGTCGCCCGCCGAGCGTCAAGCCGCGCAGGAGGCCGCCAGCCGGCACAAGGTGCGTGCGCCGAAAGCCTATCTCGACCTGATCGACTGGAACGACCCGGCCGACCCGATCCGCGCGCAGGTCATCCCGTCGCCCGGCGAACTGGTGGAAACGGAGGGCGAGCTTGGCGATCCGATCGCCGACCATGATTTCAGCCCGGTGCCCAGGCTGACGCATCGCCATGCCGACCGGGTGCTGTTGTTCCCAACCTATCAGTGCGCGGTCTATTGCCGCTTCTGCTTCCGCAAGGAATCGCTGACCTCGATCGGCCGCGGCTACACGCGCGAGGCGCTGGAGCCGGCGCTGGCCTATATCGCCGAGCATCCCGAAATCCGCGAGGTGATCCTGACCGGCGGCGATCCGCTGTCGCTGCCGGACAAGGCGCTGGCCGAAATCTTCGCGCGCATCGAGGCCATTCCTCATGTGCGGCTCTTGCGCATCCACACACGCGTGCCGGTGGTGCTGCCGACACGCGTCACATCAGGCCTGGTCGAAGCGCTGCAGGGCCGGCTGATGGTCACCGTCGTCACCCATTTCAACCATGCCCGCGAGATAACCGACGCCGCCGAGGCGGCCTGCCGGACGATGCGGCAAGCCGGCTTCGTGCTGCTCAACCAGAGTGTTCTGCTGAAAGGCGTCAACGATAGCGTCGAGGTGCTGGAAGAGCTCTGCCGTGAACTGATGTATCGGCTCGGGGTAAAACCCTATTACCTGCACCATGGCGATCTCGCGCGCGGCATGGCCCACCGCCGCACCACGATCGCCGAGGGCCAGGCGCTGGTGGAAGCGCTGAGGGCGCGGCTGTCGGGTATCTGCAATCCCGTCTACGTGCTCGACCTGCCGGAAGGCGGCGGCAAGGTGCCGCTCGGGCCGTGCTCCATCGAGGCGCGGGACGGGGAGAGCTGGCGGATACGCGGGCTGGATGGGCAGGTGAGGGATTATCGCGAGATTCTGGCCGAATAGACGATGCGTTATTCCCCGATAAACGCCAGTACGACCACGCGCGGGGCGATGCAGTAGACGAGGTTGGCCCTGCGGCCGGTCGTTGTCGTCGCGCGGCCTGTGTTCAGGTCGACGGTGATATCCTCGTAGCCCAGCACCTGGTGGTCCAGCGGATAGACGGCCTTGTAGACCGCTTCCTTGGCGGCAAAGAGGATGCGGCCGGCAAGATGCTGGTCGGCTGTATCCATCCGGTCCGCGCCGGTTGCAACGAGCGCGAAAACGTCATCGGGCAAGGGCAGCGCGGGCTCGACGTCGATACCGAGCGAGCTCATATCGGCAATGCGCGCGACCGCCGCCACGGCCATGTCGTCGTCATGAGCGAGCGAACCAATTGTCCCGTGGGGCCAGACCGGAGCACCTGATGGCGCGCGCGGGATGGCGATGTTCTTGATGCCGATGTCGGCCAGCAGGCGGTGCGCGATCCAGCGGGCCGCACCGCTGGCACGTCGCATGGCCGGCTGGCGGGCGGGGATGGAACGCGCCTCCTCGGGCAAAAGATGGGTCTCGTCGCCTTCGCGTATGAGCCGGCATCCGGTGCGGACCCCATGCGGGGCGATGGCGGCCAGCGCCTGCGCCAGGGAGGTTTCCTCGGGCAGATCCGGAGGCGAAGGATTCGCGGCGGGCGTCATCGATCGCCCGTCGATGCCGGCAGGGCGAGGTCGGCGATCATTTCGCCATCCTCGTCGAGCCCTTCTTCGACGAAACCGGCGGCACGGTAGAGCTGGCGTGCCGCTTCATTCTCCGGCTCGTAGCAGATGGAGACGTGCCTGATGTGACCGAGCCCGCCGATTTCGCGCAGCACCTCGCGCAGCGCGGCCTTGCCGTAGCCCTTGCCCTGGCTGGCGCGGTCGATCATGAACCGATAGATGCGCGCCTCGTCGTCATCGCTTGGCGCCTCGTACATCAGGAACCCGACAACACGATCCCGGGCCATGATCGCGCGCGGCCGCGCGTCATGATCGGATCTGGCTTCGCGCAGCGAGGCCGCGTTGCCCGCGACGAAATCCATCTGGTCGGGGGCCAGCCGCAGTGCTGCCACCAGGGCGCGATTGGCCGGGGTAAGCGGCGCGATCCGGATGTCGGGCGTGCTTCCGGATCGCTCTGTCACGTGACCTCCGATGCTCTCGGGATCGTCAGGATGACGCCGTGGAGCCGTCATCCATGATCGGCTCGACGAAACGATGCAGCTTGGCCGGGTTGCCGCGCCAGATCGAGTTGGGCTCCAGCACTTCGCCTTTCATCACGAAGGAGTCGGCATCGACCATCGATCCCTTGCCCATGACGACGCCGTAGTGGACAAAGGCGGAGGGTCCGAGCGTGCAACCGTCACCGATGCGGATGAAGTCCGACTTGAACGCGCCTTCTTCCAGCGAATGGGCCTGGATGACGCAGCCCTCGTTGAGCGTGACGTCATCGCCGATCTCGACCAGCGAACGCTCGGTCAGGTTGCTGCCGCCGTCATAGACCCGCTTGCCGACCTTGACGCCCAGCATGCGCAGGATCACCGGCCGGAACGGCGTGCCGGCGAACAGGCGCACGATCGGTGTATCGGCAAGCTTCCAATGGCGTTCGTGGCGCCAGAAGTCGACATCGTAGATCGTCGTCATCCGCGGCTTCAGCCGGCCAAAGCCAAGGCTTGCCCGCTCCACAAGAATGTAGAACGGAATGGTGATCGCCGAGGTCAGGATCACGGCGACGAAGAGGGCGACCTCGTTCCATTCGGTGTAGTAGTTCAGCGCGCGGTCCCAGATCGCCAGCGTGGCGAACAGCATGACCCATTGGGTGGCAATGAACAGAAGGATCGTCACCAGGTTGTGGCGGTTCTTGAACGGGATGCGCTGGCGCCGGTCGGCCTCGTCGACGCCGGCGATGAGTTCCTTGTCGCGGTTCACCATGCGCGGGATTTCAAAGGCAGGCGAACCCAGGAGCCCGACATTCTCGCGCACCGGGCCATCGATGGGGATCATCACCTTGGTGCCGAGCAGGACGTTGTCGCCCGTGCGGCCATCCGGCGGATAGTAGATGTTGTTGCCGAGATAATTGCGCTCGCCAATGCGTGTCGGCTCCAGCCGGAACGCCGAGGCGGATTTGTGCACATTGATCATGAACAGCCCGTCGGACACCATGGTCTCGGTGCCGATCTCGCACAGAAGCGGGTTTTCGTGCTGCTGGTTGGAGCCGAAATTGGAGCCGGTCTGCACCACCTTGTTGAGGTTCCAGCCGATGGCGCTCATATAGTGGACGATGGCCGAGCTGTCGCCGAACAGCAGCCCCAGCACCCGCGAGTTGCTCGAGAATTCCGAGACGGTCTGCAGCCAGTAGCGGAAGCCATAGAGCGTATAGGTGCGGCCCGGCTTCAGGATCAGGCTGAAAACGCGCGGCACCACCGTGGCGGCGAGAAAGGCCACGGCGATATAGCCGAACAGCGTGACCGTGGTGCCGATCGCGACAAGGCCGATCGTCTCCTGATAGTCGTCGCCGACATATTCCCAATAGCTGTGGAACAGGAGCGGCAGCGGGGTGATGACCGCGAACAGCAGCACCAGCTGGACGGCTTCATAGAGGAAACGCCGGACCTCGTAAGGGTTCGCGTTGCGCACCTTGCAATAGTCCGCCGTGGTCGGCACGGCCGGCGATCCGTGCCAGTGCTCGCCGTCGGGAATGCTTTGCCCGCTCTGCAGCGAGGACGAATGGCCGAGCTGGCCGCCGTCGCCGATCGAGGTGTCGATGTCGAGCGTGGAGCCGACGCCGACGAAGGCGTCGCGACCGATGGTCAGCGGCCCGGTGTGGATATAGCCGGACTGGGCGCGATAGCCGAGGATCATCGATTCCTTGCGCAGGATGGTGTTGGCGCCGATCGAAATCAGGTCCGTGCAGACCGGCACGGATTTGGATTCGATGACGGCGTTGTGGCCGAGCTTGGTGCCGAGAAGCCGGAGATAGATGCTGTAGAGCGGGCTGCCGCGGAACAGCACGACGGGCGCAGTGCGGATCAGCGTCTTGACGACCCAGAAGCGATAGTAGCGCAGGCCCCAGATGGGAAATGCCTCGGCCTTCCAGCGGCCGACAAGCAGCCATTTCGCGGCAACGGCAAAGCCCGACATGCCGAAGAACACGCCGGCGGAGAGCGCCACGCACCTGATGTAAAGCTGCAGCGGCTCGTCGAGCGCGTCATAGACCCAGTCGAGGCCGTGGTCGAGGACCCACAGCGCGACATAGCTGTAGACAAGGTAGAACGAAAGCTGGCCCGCTCCGCAGGTCCAGTAGACAAGGTTCGAGGCCCGGCGGGTGAGGACGGGCTCGAAGGTGGCCGTCGTCATCTCCTCCGCCATGGCGAGGTGCTTGGCCAGGCGCGCAACCGTCGGATAGAGATAGATGTCGCGCATGGACGTCGTCGCCCATTCCTTGCGGGTGCGAACGCGGGCGCAGAAATGAGCCATCAGCAGCGAGTTCGCGCCGAGATCGTCGAAGAAATTGTCCTCGACCGAGACCGCGTCGAATTTCAACACGGCGGCCAGCGCGTCGGCCAGGAAGCGCTCGTCGTCATTGCCGGGCGCGACCATCTCACGGTCGGCGGAAAGCCGGACGCTGGTCGGCTTCGGCAACTGGCGAAGATCCACCTTGTTGGAGACGGTCATCGGGATAGCCGGCAGTTCCTCCAGATAGGAGGGCACCATGTAGTCCGGCAGGCGCCGCTTCATCGTCTGGGCGAGATCGGCGCGCGAGATCGCCGATGCTCCGGCCTTGGGCGCGTAATAGGCGACGAGCTCGACACGGCCGGGCTCGATCTCCCAGGTGGTGACGGCGGCCTGCGCGATGGCAGGCTGGTCCAGCAGCACCGCCTCGATCTCGCCGAGCTCGATGCGATAGCCGCGGATCTTCACCTGGGTGTCGATGCGCCCGTTATACTCGATCTCGCCATCGGCGTTGATCCGGCCAAGGTCGCCCGTGCGGTAGATGCGCTTCGACGGGTTGTTCGGCAGGCCGATGAAGTCGGGGATGAATTTCTGTTCGGTGAGGTCTTGCCGGTTGAGATAGCCGACCGCGAGCCCGATGCCGGCGATGCCGATCTCGCCCAGTTCGCCAGGCTCGGCCAGTTCCGGCAGCGAAGGATCGAGAATGACGATGGAATAGGTGGGCAGCGGCGCGCCGATGGTGACGGGCTTGTCCGGCGTCAGCGCGCCCATGGTCGCGGTGACGGTCGCCTCTGTCGGGCCGTAGGTGTTGAGGATCTGCCGCCCGGGCTTCGACCAGCGCACCACCAGATTGTGCGGGCAGGCCTCGCCGCCGACCAGGAGCGTGCGCAGGCTGGGCACGTCGCTGGCCATGGACGACAGCAGGGTCGGGCTGCAGGCCATGCAGGTGATGTCGTGATGCCGCAGGAAATCGGCGAGTTCCTCGCCGACGAGCGGCATCTGGCCGGGCGCGGGCACCACCGTCGCACCGGCGACGAACGGCACCCAGATCTCCTCGGAGGAAAAGTCGAAGGCGATGGTCATGCCCTGGTAGACGCGGTCGCCCGGCCGGTAGCCATAGGATGCGGCGGCTACCCGGATGAAGTTGACGAAGCTCTGGTGCCGGACGGCCACGCCCTTCGGCCTGCCTGTCGTGCCCGAGGTGTAGAGGATGTAGCAGATGTCTTCGACCGCGACGGAGGCCGGCGCCCTGTGCAGCTTCAGCGGCGCGTCGGACTGTCTGGAGATCTCGGCGGCGGCGCTGTCGATCAGCACGTGGGGAACCGGCAACTGGTCGGCGCGCGACGCATAGGTGGCGATGGTGACGATCAGGCTGACACTGGCGTCGTCGATGATCAGCGCCATGCGCTCTTGCGGAAAGGCGGTGGCCAGCGGCACGAAGGCGGCACCCGCCTTCACCACCGCGAGCACCGCGACATAGGTCTCCGCCGACCGGTCGAGGATAAGCCCGATCCGGTCGCCCGGCCGAACGCCGCGCTTGACGAGCAGGCGGGCGAACTGGTTGGCGCGCTTGTCGAGCTCCTGATACGTCCAGACACGTCCCTCGGAGATCACCGCCGGCAAGGCTGCGAATGTCTCGGCGAGCTCCTCGAAGACCGCGTCCAGCCGCTCATCGGGCCGGCCTGCCCGGGCGAAGTCCGCGCCGGTCAGAACCTGGCCGTGCGTGGCCGCGGACCGCTGGGCACTTCTTATGAGCGCATCGAAGCTCGCGACGCCGGCTTCGGGCGCTCCGTCCGGTCTTGCCGTGTCCCTGTCGAGTGCGGCGATATCGACACCGTGATCCATTTCCAAACTCTCTCGTCCTGGCCGCGCATCGCCCGGCTGTTCATACCGCCGTTCGATCCGGCATTTTCGGCTGTGCCGCCGCTGCGATTTGGCCCTTGTTGGTGGCGGACCCGAAGCTTCCGAAAAGGAATCCCGGCAGTCCCCCGCGGGATGGTTATGGCATCCGATCTTTTCGCCAGTTTTTCCGAAGTGTTGAAACTTGTTTCTGAATTGTGTCTGAGCGAGATATTGCGGGCTGGAGGAGCCGGCCTCGGCTGCCATGCAAGGCCGGTGTTGTCGCGGCCCGCCATCCATGCCTATGCTGGGTGGTTCGCGGCTTTCAGGATCGTGGCGGATGGCAGCGGGAGGCAACGGTCAGGACGTGGTGCCGGGGAGGGCTCCCGTGGGACGCGGGGTGCCGCGTTCGGTGCTGGACACGGCGGGCCTGGCGCCCAGGGACGCGGTCGCGCTGTGGCGGGAGAACATGGGTTTCTTCTATGACGTTCGCCTGCGCAATGGCGGCGACGACCGGTTCCATGTCCATGCCGAAGCGTTTCATTTCGGCGAAATCGCACTCAGTTCGTACCGATGCGTCGCGCAGACCTTCGACCGTTCGCGCGCCCGCATCGGCCGCGACGGTCTCGACCAGATCACCGTGCAGGTCTGCCTGCGGGGCAGCCACGGCCGGCGCGACGGCGGGCCGGATGAAAAGGCCTGCCCGGGCGACCTGATCGTCTCCGACCTGGCGCAGGCCCAGTCGACGGGGACATCCGGCATCGACAGCCTCAACCTGACCATGCCGCGCCGCCTGCTGGCGCCGCTCCTGAAGGCGCCGGACGAGCACAATCTGCGCGTCATCCCGGGCAATGCCCCTTTGACGGCACTGTTGCGGGGCCATCTCCTCGGCCTCTACGCGGCAGCGCCGGCCATGAGCGGCGAGGATGCCGAGGCGGTGACCAGGCCGACGCTGGATCTTGCCGCGGCGGCCATCAATTCGGCCGTGGCGGAGGAAAACGCCGCTTCGGTGCAACTGGCGCTGGCCGGCGAAATCCGCCGCCACATCGACAGGCATGTCGGCAGCCGCGACCTCACGGCCGCGACGATAGCCGCGCTGTTCGGCATTTCGACGCGCAAGCTCTATTACCTGTTCGAGCCGTATGGCGGCCTTTCCCGATACATCCAGGAGGAAAGGCTGCGCCGCTGCCGCGCCGAGCTCGTCGATCCCGCCCGCCAGCACGAAGCCATCGGCGAGATCGCCGACCGCCACGGCTTCGGCCACCGCAAGAGTTTTGTCCGTGCCTTCCGGCGTTGCTTCGACATGACGCCACGCGAGATGCGGGCGCTCGCCGCGCAGGGGCGCGGCCTGCCAGCCGGGCATGGCGCGGACCGCACCCTATGGCGCTGGATCCGCGACCTCCGCTAGGAGCCTCGCCGGCCGGCAATCCGATGCCGGTTTTTGCACCCACGGCCACATTCCTTGCGCCTGCCGCCACATTTGCGCGGCGCGTTCACTCAGGCCTTGAATTCCCGCCGCCGCCCGCACGAAAACCAACCGGAAGAACGGGGGCGGAAGCAGGTGGCCAGCCAGGACAATGTCATCGTCCTGTCCACGGACGAGATCGCGGATCGCGAGCGCGAAGCGGCGGTGCGCGAATTCTACGGCCGCATCTGCATGCGGCTGGACCTTGCTCCGCTCGATCGCGGCGCGCTGCATCTGAACGCCTCCACCCTTTTGCTGCCAGGGGTGAGCGTGGCCGAGGGCAAGGTCTCGCCGATGGCCTGGGAACGCACGGCGGCCTTGCGGCAGGACGCCAATGACGATCTCGTCGTGTCCTGGATCGCGGGTGGCTGGGGCTTCGACACGCCAGGCCAGGGAACCGTGGAGACGCCGGCCGGCGCACCCTGCATCATGCCGATGGACGGACGCTGGCGCGCCAGGGCGCCAGGCGGGGGCTGGACCATCTGCGCCCGCTTCGACAGGTCGACGCTCGAGCCGCTGGTGCGCCATGTCGGCGATCTCAGGCCCGACGCGATCAACCCCGGCACGCCGGAGGCGCGGCTCCTCCTGGCCTATGTCACGGCGGTGGCGCGCGGCGGGATGAGCGCCGGGCTTGCGCCGCTGGCCGCCCAGCACATTGCCGATCTGTTCGCCGCGGCGGTCGGAACCAGCCGCGAGGTGGGTGAGTTGATCGCCGGGCGCGGCGTCCGCGCCGCGCGCATCGAGGCCATCAAGCGCTATATCGAGGAGAATATGCACAAGGCGCGGCTGTCGGCGGAGATGGCGGGAAGGGGCCTTGGGCTCAGCCCGCGCTACATCAGGCGTCTCTTCGCGGAGGAAGGGCACAGCTTTTCCGACTATGTCATGCAAAGGCGGCTGGAGCGGATCCACCGGCAACTCGCCAGCCCGCTTTTCGCCGCAAGGCCGATCGCCGATCTCGCCTTCGAGGCGGGGCTGGTCGAGCCATCGACCTTCTACCGGCAGTTCCGGTCGCGCTATCGCATGACGCCTTCCGAGGTGCGCGCCGGCCTGGCGCAGTGAGGCGCCTGTTCCGACAGTGCCATCCACCTGTGCCGTCCCTGCGATACGCCGAGGCTCCCGCATCCGCATAGTCGCACCGTGGACGCGGTGCCGGAGGCACGCGCGGGAACGGAGGCTGGGCGGCCGGGCCTCCGCGACATCGGGAAAACTGGCCACAGGAGGCAACAATGCGTGCGGCGAAAAGGTGGATTCTCGGCATCTCGGTTTTCTGCGCCCTTCTTCCAACCGAGGTCTTCGCGGCCTACAAATGCATGAACCCGGCGATCTGCAGGGCTGTCTGCGGCAGCGAGACATGCGGCAAGATCAGCGCGAGCAATCGCGACATGAAGGCGCTGGACCTCGGCGCGTCCGGACAACTCGCCGCCTCCAGCGGCGGCGCTTCATCCGGCACCAGTTCCAGGAAGACCTACACCTGCTCCAACGAGGCGATCTGCATCGCGGTCTGCGGCAAGAAGACCTGTCCGTAAGCGGCGCTGATCCGGCGCATCTCCAAAGGCGTCGGCGCGCTGCGCCGGCGCCTTTGTGCGTCCATGCGATGCACCTGGCGGAAAGCGCCTGGCTTGGCCGCGCGCCTTGAAATCCTCCCTTTCAAAAAAATCTCGCCGCCCCCGGGAATAAAGCACCGCCCCGCCGGGTCTTCACTGCAGCGGGGCCAATACGGCCCGCGACCCGAAGAAACGAAACAAGGATTTCTGGAAATGACCAAGCTCGCTCTCAGCGTGGCCGCGATGTTGCTTGCCGCGAGTGCCGCCTTTGCCGGCAGCGATCATTTCGAAGGCGGCAACCAGCCTTCCGTCGACACCGCTGTCACGGCCTCGATCTCCGACACGGCACCCCGGAACGGCGCCGATGCACAGCTCAGGACCGAACAGGACCAGACCTCGGTTCAGGACATCGTCGCCCGGCACGATCGCGACAGCCTCTGGGGCCGATAGGCGCTGGCCTTCAACCCGTGCCTCAACAAACAGGTATCATCGACATGAAAAACCTCGCTCTTACCGCCGCGGCCATTCTGGTGGCCACCACCAGCGCCTTTGCCGGCAGCGACCATTTCAACGCCGACACGGCAAACCAGCCGCTTGCCGCCGTCGACAGCAACGCCACCGCCTCGGTCCCCTACAAGGCGCGCCAGAACAAGGTCGACACCAAGGTGACGACCGGTCCCAGCCAGGCCGCTTCCCAGACTGATGCGGGCGAATTCGTCGGCCCGCCTGTGCCGGGCAACTGAGTTCAGGGTCGGGGCCCCCTCCTCGAGGTCCCGACCCGGTCCGCACTCAGGACGGAGGGCCATGTGGCGTGGCCCTCCGTCACCCCCGGAGTTTCTCGCCTTCCGACTTTGCCGCCACCGCAACCCACAGGAGACCACCATGTTCAGCATGACACGCCGCACAGTGCTTCAATCCGCCGCCGCCGCCGCCGCCTTCGGTCTTGCCGGCAAGCTCGAGTTCACGCGTCCCGCTTTCGCGGAACTGCTGGTCGAGCCGACCATCGGCTTCTACAAATACACGGTCGGCGATATCGAGGTGACCGCCATCTATGACGGCATCTGGAAGAAGCCGCACGACCCGGCCTTCATCAAGGATGTCTCGGTCGACGAGACCAAGGCGGCGCTTGCCAAGGCGGGGCTGACCACCGACTTCATGCCCATCCCGCTCACCGTCGTCGTGCTCAAGATGGGCGGCAAGCTGATCATGATGGATGCCGGCTCGGGCGTCGGCCAGTGGCAGGCCAATGCCACGCATCTGCCGGCCAACATGGCCGCCGCCGGCATCGACTACAAGGCGATCGACACCATCATGATCTCGCATTTCCACCCCGACCATGTCTGGGGCCTGATGGAGAAGGGCACCAACACGCCGGTGTTCCCCAATGCCGAGCTGATCGTCAACGCGACCGAGTACAATTGGTGGACCGATCCGAGCCGGCTGGCCAAGCTGCCCGAGGGCCGCAAGCCGGCGGGCAAGCGCATCGCCGAAAACTTCCCGAAATGGAAGAACTGGAAGCTGGTCCAGGACGGCGCGGAAGTGGCGCCCGGCATCCAGATCATCGCAGCACCCGGCCACACGCCCGGACATTCCGTCTATCTCGCCAATTCCGGCAAGGAGCAGCTGATGATCTCGGCCGACACCATGTATGTGCCGGCCCTTCTGGCGCCGCATCCGGAATGGCAAGGCAGCTACGACCAGGATGGGCCCACCGCCATCACCACGCGCCACAAGATCATCGACCGGGTGATCGCGGACAACATCCGCATTTCCGGTTCGCACTTCCCGTTCCCCGGCACCGGCGTCTTCGTCAAGGACGGCAGCGCCTACGGCTTCACACCCGTTCAGATTTGAACGGGCAACCCAAACCAAGCGAGAAAGACAATGAAACAATCCTATCTGGGCAAGCACGCCCTCTACGGCCTGCTCGGCGCCATTGCCGTGCTGACCGTGGTTCCCGTCGCGACCATCATGCCGGCCTATGCGGTCGACGACATCGAGGGCGCCGACGCGCCCGACCTGACCGCCGTCCAGGCCAAGATCGCCGCCAAGGACTACAAGGGCGCGCTGGCCGATCTGCGCGACCTCGCGCAGGACAACCAGCAGGCCGACGTCTACAATCTGCTCGGCTTCACGCTGCGCAAGACTGGCGACACCGCCACCGCGCTCACCTATTACAACAAGGCGCTGGAGCTGAAGCCCGACCACAAGGCCGCCCGCGAATATCTGGGCGAGCTCTATGTCGAGACCGGCGACATGGCCAAGGCCAAGGAGCAGCTGGCCTCGCTGCAGAAACTCTGCCCCGCCGGCTGCGACGAGCTTTCCGACCTGCAAAAGGCCATCGACACCAAGGTGACGCAGTAAGACCGCGACCCATTTCCTTTCCCTCCGCGGGGGCGGGGGAAAGGTGGCCGCGATGCGGCCGGAGTGGGGGACCGGGACTGACCGCTCCAGTCCCCCACCACCAGTTCGGGCGCTCGTGGCTGGCGCCCCTTGCCGGAGCCGGCGCCTCTCCCTCGAGTCGGCTCCGGCCTTTTCGAACATCACATCCGGCAGGCGCCGTTTTCGCGCGTCCCGCGGCGGGCGGCGCCCACCTGTTACCAAATTGGCCCGTGCCCAAAAATTGGAGGCTGACCATGACACCCAATGACATCGCCGCGAAGCTCACCGGCCTCGCCACGAAATACCACATCAGGGACGTGACCCTGCTTGCCGGCCGCCTGCTCATGTCCTTCATCTTCCTGCATGAGGGCGTGACACTGGCCACCCATTTCGACGGCGCCGCCAAGGCGATGGCCGCGCAAGGCGTCGGGCTGCCGCTGTTCGCCGCCACCATCGCGCTGCAGCTGGGGGCAGGGCTCTCGGTGGCGACAGGCCTGCTGACGCGGCTGGGCGGCATCGGGCTCGGCCTGTTCTGCCTGTCCACGGCCTTGCTGTTCCACGTCAACTTCGCCAACCAGAACGAACTGTTGCATTTCGAAAAGGACCTGGCCATATCGGGCGGCATGTTCGTGCTGGCCGCCGTCGGCGCCGGCACGCTCTCGCTGGACTGGCTGCTGGCCCGCTATCTGGAAAAGCGCCGGCGCGACAAGGAAATGGTCAACGCATTGCTGGCCGTGGAGAACCAGTTCTCCCTGGAGGTGCGGTTGCCGGTTTGAGGCACGCGGGGCCGCATTCCACGCAAAATTCCACTCAGGCGGCGGGTTTTACCACGCCGCCTACCACGCCCGCACAAACACCAGGCCCTTATTGAAGCGGCCAACAGCGCAACAACGAACCGACACGGTCGTGCGCTGACAGCCGGACATCGCAAGAACGCCGTGAGGGTGGCGGTTGCCCGGTTTCGCCTGAGGAGCAGCAAACACGGTCCCATGAAACGCGGGCGGGCGGCGCGTCGGGGCCAGATGTCAACTTCAAGAAGATGGAAAACTGAAATGAAGAAGATCGTATTGACCATTGCCTCACTGCTGTTTGCCTCCGGCATGGCCTTTGCCGGCAGCGACCACTTCGGCTCGGACTTCGTCCCCGCCGCCGGCGGCTATCCGGCCACCCATGCGATGATGCCCGGCGCCAAGGCGGTCGACCCACGCGTCACCCACAGCATCACCGACAGCGCGGCGTCGGGACAGCCGCGCCTCGACATGCCGGCCGATTCCGGCCAGGGCATCTGGGGCCACTGACACCAAGGCCGTCCACGACGGCCGGCATCCAGGCGGCGGGCTTGCCCCGCCGCCTGGATCATTTTGCGCCCGGCTCCGCCCGGCGCCTCGCTTCATCCGGCAATTCCACCTGGGCCAGCGATCACGCAGAATTTTTGGATCATTCGCGCAGGCGCGGCGTTCTTCCCGAACACCAAGGGAGAACGACGATGAGCGACGACCGCAACGACAAGATCCGAGACCGCGCCTACGCCATCTGGCAACGCGAAGGCGGCGCCCATGGCGACCACGAGCGGCACTGGCACCAGGCCGAAATGGAGATCGACAGGGAAGCCGCCCTGCCGCTGACAGCCGACGACGCGCTGCCGCAAACCCGCGAAATCGCCAGCACCGACGTGCTGGAGGTCGAGCAACTCGCCATGCGCACCGGCCTGTCGGGCGACGAGGCGCAGGACCTGATCGACCGCCTTGGCACCGACCGCGCCGCGATCGAGCAGGCCGCGCGCGGCCTGAAGGCGAGGCGCAAATCCTGATCGATCCTAGCGAGGGAGAGCGAGATGATCCGCAAACTCAAGGACGGCAAATACCGGCTTTATTCCCGCAAGAAGGACGAGAAGACCGGGAAACGGCGCAACCTGGGGACGTTCGAGACGCGGAAAGCGGCGGAGAAGCATGAGAAGGAGGTGCAGTATTTTAAGCGGCACTGAGGGGGAACGCTTGGAAGCTACGTTGCATTACTTCGAATTCTCGTGCGTAGAACCAAGACCCTTATCAAAGCTCCACTGCGCTCCAATCGTTAGGTGCATGAAGGCGAAGCTTGGTATCTTTCCACCCTGCAAAGTCATGAGTGGGACCTGTAAAACAGCGACCCCGGATATGGCAACAAAGCAATCGGACGTGTCTAAGCAGCAAAGACGTGTGTCAAGCGTTGGAAGTGTGCGCCCTCCAAGCCTACGAATGAAGCGCCAGTCATGATGAGTTGCGCTCCACCGTACTCCTCATTCTTTAGGAGGTCGATAAATGGCTGAACGATAAAGTTCTCTTTGTCCTCCACCGCTTCACCTGAAAACTCGCCTGGTACGTCGATGATGGCAAAGCCAGGATAGTGACAACCAACTTTTGAGCTCAAGGTTAATAAGCCATAGTGGTAGGCCATTAAAAAGTAGAGCGTGTCAGTCCCTCCAAGGGCTGCATTCCATTTCCTCTTACCGATCTTCATTTTGAAGTCCGATTTAGAGACGTCGATAGTGACAGGGCTGTGTCGCCAGACATCTGGGTGTAGGCGATTGATCGCATTGACGTACTCATTCATACCGTCTTCCAGTAGTGCTGCCGCAGCATCGAAGTCGGTTGCTCTCCCCATCTCGTCGACCCGGTCCTGAAGAGGCGCGATTTGTTTCTCAAGCTCGTCGATGCGAGTGGCTATATCGGTGCCAACCGCAAGCGCAGCTGCAATTCTGCTAATTTGTCGCTCGCGCTCGTTCGCCTGCCCTAGTGCCATATCAACGGCGCTAACTTCCTCTTGCACCAAGGAGGCAATTGCCTGCCGAGCCGGTGCCAACTCACTCTCAATCGCACGGAGATTTTCCTCCGCATCCGAAATCTCGCCGGTCAATTTTTTGGCTTCCTGCTGAAGTACCCGAAATAGCTCGTCGACTTCTTTAAGCTCTCCTGCAAGGCGATCCCTCTCAAATCGCAGCCGAACCGCGCCGAGTTCCTCCATCATCGGTTCATCCGGCAGGTGTTGATGGCAAAGGAAGCAACGGTCCGCCGTGATCTTTGCTGCTGCGATGGCTTGATCGCAAGCAGGGCAGTGTGTGATCCTAAGGTCAGCTAGAATTGTTCCAGCATCTTCGGCCCGCGTGAGCCGCTCCAGCTCATCGGCAAGATCGGCCCGGTATCGACGGAGTTCCTCGGCACGTTCTGATGTTGCTGTCAATTTACGGCGATTGTCCTCAAGCCTGGACAACGTATCGGCACGCTTCTCACCCAACTGAACGACACGTCCTCTATTCGCAGGTGAGATCGCACGTTCGCGAGCTTTAAATAGAAGATCGTTGCGACGTTTCCGCAGATCTTCGACTTCGCTCGCCAATCGGTCTTGAGCCGCTTTGACGGTCCCGGTGGTGACACTGACCGTTAGACCTGGTTCGGAGAGTACTTCGCGGGCAAGTTCTTCCAACGTTTGATCGTACTGGTCCCGTCGGGCCTTCAGCCTATCGACTTCCATCTTGAGTTTGACTAGCTGGCCGTATTCATCGGTGTAGATGCGCTCCGCCAAGCCAAGAAACTGCAATAGACATGCGTGCTGCTCCCCGTCGGGCTGCTGATCCGCAATCCCGCTCCAGAAGCGTTGCTGACGGTAAATGTGGCGCAACAACATTCGAAAGCTTAGTTCAGGCCAAGTCTGACCTGACATGGGATTGCCTTTTGGAAAGCTTAGCAATGGAATGCCAAGTTTCATCATAAGCCAGTGCTGAAACTCACGAGCAGGCATGCCCTCGTCGTTGACAAAGATCTTGGTCTTTGCACCAGGTTCGCGCCACCGTCGCTCGATCCGCACCGTTTCATCACCAATGAGGATTTGAGCAGCAGCGGTGTCGTATTTTTCGCCTAACCCGGCTTCCTCTACACCTTCAAAAGGATTGTCACCGGGATCGCCTAGAAGGAAATCTAGCGTCTGCAACCATTTGGTTTTGCCCGTGTTTGGCCGGCCTATCATGAGATTGACGCCAGGCATGAAGGTGAGGTCTTCGACGTTGCCGTTTGAATGGCGCCGCTCCAAACTGGAGATTGTGAGCCAAGGGAAATTCATCGGCCTATCCTCTCCCCCATGGGGCGCTGCGCGACTTCTTCATCGAATAGCCGATAGATCAGATCTTTTAGGAACGTTCCGCTCTTGCTGCCAAACGTCTTCTTCACCTGTCGCATCCGTTCTACGAGATGAGCATACGAGGAAAGGGCTGCGAGCGCCTTGGCGCGTTCGCGCCCTATGTCGGTAAGCGCAATGCGGTAGGAATTTCCTTCCTTTGATACCGAAATCAACCGTTTGGCTTCAAGGTGGGCGAGCACATGGTAATACCTCTTATCCCAAGGCCCGTAGTGATGTCGTACCATAGCAGATTCAACGCTGTTGTCGGTGTCCGCTTTAAGCTTCGTCTGATCGTTTTCGGCTGAGGTGATCGCAGCTCGTGCTGCTTCGAAGAAATCAGGATAGCGTGCGAAGAAATCAAGCTTGGCCATCTTCGTAAGGCCGTCGATTCTGCCTGAAATCCCGCAGATATGCGCCAAAAGCATTAGCCGCGCCGCATGAAATTCAACGATTTCATCGGCGGATAGGGGAAGACCGACAGACTTAATCCCGATACGATTGAGTGACCTCATCATGTTGGCCTCGCAAATCTCAGGAGGCAACGATCCGCTATGTCGTACATACAGCCTTTCAGAAAGGCTGATCGATCTGCAACATCTGCGCCGCGTTCCGCGTTCACCGCATCCATGCGTTCCAGACAAAGCGCGTGGAATTCGGCTCCGCTAAGATCGAGTTGTCCGGCAACAAATCGGGATCGCAACGACATGACTTCTGATTGTACGCGACGCTGTAAATGTTCCGCTTCGTCTGGCTCCAAGTATCGAGAAGTTCGCGAGACAGCGGCATAGCCGCGCCGCATTTCGACGGCGAGGCCAACAAGCTCTTTGGGCAACGCGGCATCTTCCATTTTGGCCGCGAGCTTTCCTCCCGCCGCTGCGCCACTAATAACCTCTTGAGTACGCTGCTCCCACCAAGCACGGATTGTCGCGCGGTTAATGATCTTTTTGTCGCGATCTGGAACCCATTTAGCATCGCCCGCTGCTTTAGCGAGCGCACGAAGCTCTTGCAGTAGTGCTTCCGCAGGTTCGGGCAGAAGTGGGTGCCCCTCTTTGCTACTGAGGCGAAGCAAGCGTAGAACATTGTCCCTACGAACCGCTTCCTCGCTGTGGCGTTG
Organism: Mesorhizobium sp. GW821-FHT07A06; assembly: GCF_059419085.1. Taxonomy (NCBI): domain Bacteria; kingdom Pseudomonadati; phylum Pseudomonadota; class Alphaproteobacteria; order Hyphomicrobiales; family Phyllobacteriaceae; genus Mesorhizobium; species Mesorhizobium sp. GW821-FHT07A06. The sequence goes on along the minus strand of NZ_JBWKRC010000002.1, from coordinate 858,817 downwards.
ATCCCAGAAGCAGTTATCCAGCCAATATCTGGAGCCATTTCCTTTCGGCGAAGCAATTTCTGGAAAACGCCTCTCCAAGTCGGCACGTAACGCCTTCATCCCATCCGTATCAGGACTACGGCCCGGCGTACCGCAGGCGTATGTCAGGGCTTCAAGGCCGGTCACGACGGGCCTCAACGTCACGAGCCGAAACGTCGAAGCTTCTGCATGCTTGTCTCGTCCCAGCGACGTTTCGAAAATCGACGTACCGGCCTTCCCACCCTTTCTCTGGCTGATGTCAGCAACCGACCAGAGCTTGTCCTGCTCGCTTGCTTTGACCTGGACGAACTCGGCCAAGAGTGGTGCCGATGATTCCTGCTGGCGGACAAGAATTACATCATCATGCGTTTCGCAGTGTACCTTTACCAGTGTCGGCGTTTCGAGCATTTCTATGAGGAAGCTTACGGCTATCTCGTCTTGGTAGTTGAAACCGGTTCGGGCAATCGGTCCGCCTTCCTCATTCGGCGCGGCGTCTTCAATCGACGGCCAAGCTGATTCTACTGGAATATCTAAGGTGATCTCGCTCATTATTTTGACCGACGCAAAAAGTATGCGACCACATACACAAGACTATATATTCTGCTTCCCACTGCCACTTCTACTATGCTGGCCACGCCAAGGCTGCGGATGCTCAGAAGCGAGATCGGCAACAGCCGGAACTTGATTATTTCTTCGGCGCGCCACACCGCCCCTTGAGCACCGCGATCTCAGCCTCGTGATCGCCTCCCGACATCGACGCCACCGGCACGCCAATCAGGAACACCCCCAGCGCGTCACCGGTCGCAGCCTTATTCTGCTGATTGGATATGACGGCTAGGCGCTCTCTGTCGGCCTGTGTGCAGGGGCCGGAATTTGGAATTCCCGAAATCCTATCCGGCGGCGTGGCGCAGCCTGCTAGGCCGGCCAACACCGATATTGTCAAAACAGCACGTTTCACTATTCCCCCCAACTTTCAATAAACCCACCCGTCGACAACATTACGTGGTGCATGAATTTGCACAAGTATTGGGCGGCGCGTTACACACGACTATTTTTGACAACAGGCGCTGGCCATTCGTCGCACTTATGGTTTTTATGGAGTGGCTTGATTGCCGAATACGCAGCCGGCTGGCCCGCTGCAAGGTCGGTGGGCTATCAGGAACCTTAATTCCGACGGTCCACCACCACCCCCTTCGTTAACCATTCGTTAACCATTCTCTCGCTAGCGTTTACCTCTCAGTAAGGATTCGCCAGCCGTGACCTTTGCCGCTCCCCTCGAGGCCAAATCCATTCGCTTTCGTGCCCGTTCTTTCGTCGCTTTCACATTGACCCCGGAAGCGCCCATGGCGGAGTGGCTGCAGGGGCTGGATCACTGGATTGGCAATTCGCCGGGCTATTTTGCCGGGCGGCCGGTGCTGCTGGACCTGAACGTCTTGAAGCCGCAGCCGAGCGAGATCGCGGCTCTGGTGGCGGAGCTTGGGACGCGGGGCATCCGCATCTATGCCATCGAGCTCGAAGGGGCCTCGCTCGGGCCCGACCTGCCGCCTTTGCTGGTCGGCGCCAAGGAGGCGACGACGGATGGGCTGCTGCCTGGCCGCAAGGGTGCCGACAAAGCGAGGGCGGAGGTTTCCGACAAGGCCGAGCCGCCTGAAGGCGGCGCCGGCAAGGGCAGGGCGGAGAACGGCAAGGCCGACAGCGGCAGGAGTGGCGAGGGCAAGGCTGGCGCAAGCAAGGCGGGCGAGAGCGAGCCGCAGGTTTCGCACTATGATTCGGGCACGCTGATGATCAAGGCGCCGATCCGGTCCGGCCAGGCGATCATGCATCCGCATGGCGATGTCATCGTGCTCGGCTCGGTCGCGTCCGGTTCGGAGATCGTCGCCGCCGGCTCGATCCATGTCTACGGCACGCTGCGCGGGCGCGCTTCGGCGGGCGCGCTGGGCAACACGAGCGCGCGCATCTTCTGCCGCCGCAACGAGGCCGAGCTTCTGTCCGTCGACGGCTGGTACATCACCGCCGAGGAGATGGAAGGGGTTTCGCGCGGCAAGCCGGTGCAGGCCTTCCTCGACGGCGACAAGCTGCGCGTCGAGACACTGAGCTGACTGGTCCGCAAGGCTGCCGAGATGGCAAGCCGGCGGGCCGACTGAAATAACAGAGAAAAACAACGGAGGCATTTTTCATGGGCAAGGTAGTGGTGGTCACTTCGGGCAAGGGGGGCGTCGGCAAGACCACCTCGACGGCGGCGCTCGGTGCCGCCGTGGCCAAGACCGGCAAGAAGGTGGCGCTCGTCGATTTCGACGTCGGCCTCAGGAATCTCGACCTGATCATGGGCGCCGAACGCCGCGTCGTGTTCGACCTCGTCAACGTCATCCAGGGCACGGCGAAGCTGTCGCAGGCGCTGATCCGCGACAAGCGGGTCGAGACGCTGTTCCTGCTGCCGGCCTCGCAGACGCGCGACAAGGACGCGCTGACGGAAGAGGGCGTCGGCGAAGTCATCGACAAGCTGCGCTCGGTGTTCGACTACGTGTTCTGCGACAGCCCGGCCGGCATCGAGCGCGGCGCGCAGCTCGCCATGCGCTTTGCCGACGAGGCGGTCATCGTCACCAATCCGGAAGTGTCGTCGGTGCGCGATTCCGACCGCATCATCGGCCTGCTCGACGCCCGCACCATGCGCGCCGAACAGGGCGAGCAGATCGCCAAGCACGTGCTGGTCACCCGCTACGACGCGGCGCGCGCCGCGCGCGGCGAAATGCTCAGCATCGACGATGTGCTGGAAATCCTCTCGGTGCCGCTGCTCGGCATCATCCCCGAGAGCCAGGATGTGCTGCGCGCCTCCAACCTCGGCGCGCCCGTGACGCTGTCTGAGCCGCTCAACACCGCGGCCAAGGCATATCTCGACGCCGCAAGGCGGCTGGAAGGCGAGGACCTGCCGGTCGTCGTTCCCTTCGAACGCAAAGGCTTCCTCGACCGGCTGTTGGGAAGGAGGGCGGCATGAACGTGTTCGACCTTTTCCGTCGGCGCTCCAGCGCGCCGGTGGCGCGCGAGCGGCTGCAGGTGCTGCTCGCCTATGAGCGCCGCAACCGCAGCCAGCCCGACCTGGTCTCCATCCTGCGCGAGGAGATCATGGCCGTCATCGCCAAGCACGTGCAGATCGACCAGGACTACCTGCAGGTCTCGATGGACCGCGGCGAGACCATGTCGACGCTGGAGATCGATATCCAGATCCCCAACAAGAGCGCTGTGCCGATGGCGATAGCGGGATGACTTTTCACCCTCCCCCTTGTGGGGAGGGTCGATCCGCAAAGCGGATCGGGGTGGGGGGCCGCGCCGTACCCCTCACACAGCCTTGAACACCACCGTCTGCGCCAGCCCGCCGCCTTCGCGGTTCTCCAGCGTCACCGTCCCGCCATAGCGCTCGATGATCTCCTTGGCGATGGCCAGGCCCAGCCCGGCGCCCGGAATGAATTGCTGGCGGCCGGGGTCGACGCGGAAGAAGGGCTCGAAGGCCTTGTTGATGAGGTCGGGCGGAATGCCCGGGCCCTTGTCGGAAATGGTCAGCACGGCACGCCTGTCGGCGAGCGCGAGGTTGATGCCGCAGGCCTTGCCATGGGTGGCGGCGTTGACGATCAGGTTGCGCAGCGCCCGGCGCAGGCCGAGCGCGCCGGCGCGCACCGAAACCTTGTCGAGGTGGCCGATCGAGACGGCATGGCCGAGCGACACCATCTCGGCTTCGATATCCTCCACCATCTTGCGCAGGTCCAACGGCTCGACCGCATCCTGGTTCACCTCCTCGCGCACCAGGCGGATGGCGCTGTCGGCGATGCGGTCGAGCTCGTCGAGGTCGTGAAGCCATTTGTCGCGGTCCTCGTCGAGGAATTCGGCGCGCAGCCGCATGCGCGTCATCGGCGTGCGCAGATCATGGCCGGCGGCGGCGACCAGGCGCATGCGGCTCTCCATGGCGGTCCTGAGCCGCGACGACAGCTGGTTCAGCGCATGCGCGGTCGCCTTGACCTCGGCCGAGCCCACTTCCGGCACCGCCGCCAGCACACCATCGCTGCCGATCTTGGAGACGGCGGCCTCCAGCATTTCCAGCGGCCGGATCAGCACCGAGGTGAAGTATACCGAGACGGCGGTGGCGCCGGCCACGATCAGCGAGATCCAGCCGGCCAGAACCAGCCATTCGCGGCCCGGCGGCTTGAGATGCGGCACATCCATGATCGCCCAGCGGCTGTCGGGCAATCGCACCGACGCCACCTGGCCGGGTTCCTCTCCTTTTTCGCTGACGATGGCCTGCAGGTCGAGGCCGCGGCGTTGCAGGATGTGGTTGAGCATCGCCGTTTCCGCGCTGGCGACCTTGCCGCCGGCCGGATGGTCCGTGAATTGCACCCGCAGCACGTCCGGTATCGGGCCCGGCAGCAGCCGGACCACCAGTTCCATCTGCTGGGCGATCCAGGGCACGATCAGCTCCGGCGGCGGCCCGCCGCCGCGCACGCTGAGGATGGCGGCCGTCGCCAGGCCGACGACGCCGACGATCGAGGCGACCAGCAAGACAATGAGGCGGCGGCGCAGCGAGTTCACGCCGGGACCTCCACCGTCTCGACACGGGCGGTGAGCTGGTAGCCGCCATTGCGCACGGTCTTGAACAGCGGCCCGTCGCCGGTGTCGGCGAATTTGCGGCGCAGCCGGCTCATCAGCACATCGACCGAGCGTTCGAGCGGGTCGCGCTCGCGGCCCTGCGTGAGATCAAGCAGCTGGTCGCGCGACAGCAGCCGTCCGGGCCGGTCGAGGAACACCTGCAAAAGGTCGAACTCGGCGCCGGTGAGATCGATGCTCGCGCCTTGCATGTCCGTCACCTTGCGGGTGTCGGGTTCCAGCCGGTAGCTGGCGAAGCGGTAGATGCGGGCGCGGGGAGCGGGGACTTCCTCGGGAACCGCGCGCCGCAGCACGGCGCGGATGCGGGCGGTGAGCTCGCGCGGGTTGAAGGGCTTGCCGAGATAGTCGTCGGCGCCGAGCTCCAGCCCGATGATGCGGTCGACATCCTCCTTCAGCGCCGTCAGCAGGATGACCGGGACGTGCGGCTTGCGGTCCCGCAAGCTCCGGCAGACGTCGAGGCCCGACCCGTCCGGCAGCATGACGTCGAGCACGACGAGGTCGAACTGGCCGGAGGCCAGCTTCTGCTCGCATTCGCGCCGGTCGGCCGCCACCGAGACGCGAAAGCCCTGGCCGTCGAGGTAGCGGCCGAGAAGCGTCCTGATCTCGCGGTCGTCGTCCACGACGAGGATATGGGGTTGTGACTGCATGAGGCGTGCCCTTGCCCGTGATTGTAGGGGGCTTGAAGCTGATTATAGGGAGAGCGCGCGCCGGCGGCATGGAAAATTGCAACGCAATGTTTCTGGCCGGGGTCGGGAAACATTCGGAAACAAATTGCCCCTTTGCGGAAACCTTCGGCAACATGCCGACGCGAAGCGGACAAACAGGCTTCCTATCCTCATGGCCGTCCGATGCATGAGAGAAAGGAACACCAATCATGCGAAGCAGACTTCTTGCGCTCGGCCTGTTTTCCGTCGCCGCGATTCATCCCGCGCTGGCGGCGCAGCCCGATGCCGGCCCCGCTCCGGGCGAGCCGCCGCCCGCCATGGCCATGCAGGACGGTCGGATGCCCGGACCGCAGGGTTTTGGCCCGCATGGCCCGATGCGGCATGGTCCGCCAGGCTGGGGTCCGCCAGGCTGGGGCCCGCAAGGCGTTGGCCCGGAAGGCTTTGGTCCCCGCCGCATGGGACCGCCGCCGGAATTCATGCTGGCCGCCAGGCTGGCGGCGCTCGAGACGCGCGTCGGCATCCGCAGCGAGCAGCTCGACGCCTGGCGCGACTACACCAGCGCGCTGCAGGCGGTGCTTTCGCCGCCCCGGCCTGATCGCGGTCCCGGCGGCACTGGCGGTCCCGAGGCAAAGGGGCCTGATGCGGCTCCGGGCGGCAAGCCCGATGCCTTCGCCTTCCAGGAAAGGCTGGCCGACGACATCACGGCGCGCGCGGCTTCGGCCGCCAAGCTCAAGGATGCGATCGCCGTGCTGCGCGCCAAGCTTACTCCCGAACAGCTCGAAATCCTCGCTTCGGCGGAACGCCCCCACGGACCACCCCCCGGCCCCTGGGGCGGCCCGCCGAATGATGCAGCCGCGCCTGGAGGTCCGCCCGACCAGGGCGGGCAGCTTCCGCCACCCCAGCCCGGGAACGGCTGATCACTCCAGCCGGCTGCGCCGGCCGGCCCGGCGCCCAACCCGTTCTCGGGCCGGCCGGTCCCGTGGGATGGCTGACATATCCAGCCATCCCACCCTTCAAATCACACACAATGGAAGCTCGGCAATGTGGGAAGCCCTGATGATGCTGCGGCTGATCGCGTCGGTCAGGCCGATCGGCTCGCTCGGCCAGCGCGCCGGCCATGCCGTCACGCCAGCGGCGCCGCCGGTCGGCACGCCGCAGGGTGCGATCCGCTTGCATTTTGCCGCCTGGCGCCTGTCGCTGCCGGTTTCGCGGCAGCTCCACGATCATCATGACCGCAAGACCGCATAGGATGCAGGCAAGGCTTGGCATGCAACCGCCAATCGGCATAAATGAGCGCGATGGGCATCGCGGCCCGGAACTCTATCGTCGGGTTCGATCTGGCCGCGGAGAAGGAGCGCGACATGAGCCGCTTCGAGGCACTGCTCGACGCCGCCCTCGCATGGGCGCGGCCCGTTTTCACGATATCGATCGCCGTCGAGCGTATTTCATCGATCCTGCCTGGCCTCGCTTCCGGTGCCAGGCCGCCGCAACTCCAGGGAAAGATCCAGGCCATGCCTTTCACGCCTAGCCAATCCGTCGTGTCGGTCCATCCACGCCGGCTCGCGCCCTGGGCGGCAGCGCTCGCCGCCACGGTTCTTCTGGCGGCCTGTTCGCAGGAGCAGAGCAAGACACCGGCCGGCATGGCCGGTGCAAGCAAGCCGGAAGTCGGCGTCGTCACGCTGCATCCGCAGTCGGTGGCGATAACAGCCGAACTGCCGGGACGCACTTCGGCCTCGCTCACCGCCGATGTGCGGCCGCAGGTCAACGGCATCATCCAGGCGCGCCTGTTCAAGGAGGGCAGCGAGGTGGTGGTCGGGCAGCCGCTCTACCTCATCGATCCGGCGAGCTACCAGGCCGCCTATGACAGCGCGCAGGCGGCCCAGCAGAAAGCCGAGGCGGCGGTGCCGACGGCGCAGGCCAAGTTCGACCGCTATGCCGGCTTGCTGAAGCAGAACGTTGTTTCCAAACAGGATTATGACGATGCCGCCGCAACGCTGGCCCAGGCCAATGCGGATGTGGCGTCCGCCAAGGCCAGCGTCGAAACCGCGCGCATCAATCTCGACTACACCAAGATCACCGCGCCGATCGCCGGCCGCATCGACAAGTCGTCGCTGACGCCGGGCGCCCTGGTCACCGCCAATCAGGACACCTTGCTCACCACCATCCGTTCGCTCGATCCGATCAATGTCGACGTCACGCAGTCGAGCACCAATCTGCTCAACCTGCGCCAGGCCATCAATGAGGGCCGGCTGAAGTTCAGCGGCCCCAATGTCAGCGTCAAGCTGAAGCTCGAGAACGGAACCATCTACAACCAGACCGGCAAGCTGGAATTCGCCGGCGCCAATGTCGACCAGACCACCGGCACCTTTGCGCTGCGGGCCGAGTTCCCCAATCCCGACCGCCTGCTTCTGCCGGGCATGTATGTGCGCGCGCTGGTCGAAGAGGGCGTCGCCCAGAACAGTTTCCTGGTGCCGCAGCGGGGCGTCACCCGCAACACCAAGGGCGAGGCGACCGCCATGGTCATCAACGCGCAGGGCAAGGTCGAGACGCGTGTGCTCGCCGTGCGCAACAGCGTCGGCAACAACTGGCTGGTGGATTCGGGCGTCGGCGACGGCGACCGTGTCATCGTCGAGGGCCTGCAACTGGTGCGGCCCGGCGGCGACGCGACGGGCGTCGAGGTGACGATCGACGAGATGACCGGCGAGGTCAAGGACCGGGCGCAGACCTCTTCGGCCGCATCTTCCACGTCCAAGATGGCCGATAGCAGCCAGTCGACCGGGAACTGAGGCGATGTCAGCATTCTTCATCAACCGGCCGATCTTCGCCTGGGTGATCGCCATCGTGATCATGCTGGGCGGCCTGCTCGCGCTCACCGCGCTGCCGATCTCGCAATATCCGCAGATCGCGCCGACCACGGTCAACATCAGCGCCACCTATCCTGGCGCCGACGCGCAAACGGTCGAGAACTCGGTGACCAAGGTCATCGAGCAAGGCATGACCGGCATCGACAATCTCGACTACATGACGGCGACCTCGACCTCGACCGGCCAGGCCACGATCACGCTGACCTTCACCAGCGCGGCCGATCCCGACACCGCCCAGGTGCAGACGCAGAACAAGCTGCAGCTGGTGCAGTCGCAGCTGCCGCAGGTGGTGCAGAGCAACGGCATCACCGTCTCCAAATCCTCAACCGGCTTCCTGATGGTCATCGGCTTCGTCTCCAGCGACGGCAAGATGAACTCGACCGATCTTGCCGACTATGTCGACTCGACCATCAACGACACGCTGAAGCGCGTCGAAGGCGTCGGCTCGACGCAGCTGTTCGGCTCCAGCTATGCCATGCGCATCTGGCTCGATCCCGACAAGCTCGCCAAATATACGCTGATGCCGAGCGACGTGGCCGCGGCGATCGAGGCGCAGAACACGCAGGTCTCGGCCGGCCAGCTCGGCGGCATGCCGCAACGCAAGGGCCAGCAGCTCAACGCCACGGTGACGGCCAAGAGCCGGCTGCAGACCGCCGAACAGTTCCGCAACATCATCCTGAAGAGCCAGACCGACGGTTCGCTCGTTCGCCTCAACGACGTCGCCACGGTGGAGCTCGGCGCCGAGAGCTATACGACGCAAGCCAGATACAATGGCCAGCCGGCGGCCGGCGTCGCCGTCAACCTCGCAACCGGCGCCAACGCCATCAGCACGGCGGAAGCGGTGCGCGCGACGATCAACCGGCTGAGCTCGACTTTCCCGCAAGGCGTCGAGGTCGTCTACCCCTACGACACCTCGCCCTTCGTGCGGCTGTCGATCGAGGAGGTGGTCAAGACGCTGGCCGAGGCGATCGTGCTGGTGTTCCTGGTGATGTTCATCTTCCTGCAGAATCTGCGGGCCACCATCATCCCGACCATCGCCGTGCCGGTGGTGCTGCTCGGCACGTTCGGTGTGCTGTCGCTGTTCGGCTATTCGGTCAACACGCTGACCATGTTCGCCATGGTGCTGGCCATCGGCCTGCTGGTCGACGACGCCATCGTCGTGGTCGAGAATGTCGAGCGCGTGATGGCGGAGGAAGATCTGTCGCCGAAAGAGGCGACGCGAAAATCGATGAACGAGATCACCGGCGCGCTGGTCGGCATCGCCACAGTGCTGTCGGCGGTGTTCGTGCCGATGGCCTTCTTCGGCGGCTCGACCGGCATCATCTACCGGCAGTTCTCGGTCACCATCGTCTCGGCCATGGTGCTGTCGGTGCTGGTCGCGCTTGTGCTGACGCCGGCGCTCTGCGCCACGATCCTGAAGCGGCCCAAGGACCATGCAACGCAGACCGGCCCGTTCGGCTGGTTCAACCGTGTCTTCGATCGCGGCACCACAGCCTATCGCGACGGTTCGCACGGCATCATCAACCGGTCCTGGCGCTTCCTCGCCGTGTTCCTCGCCATCGTCGTCGCCATGGGCTGGATGTTTGCCCGGCTGCCGAGCTCGTTCCTGCCGGAAGAGGACCAAGGCATCCTGATCACCAGCGTGTCGCTGCCGGTCGGCGCGACGCAGGACCGGACCGAGCGTGTCCTGGCCGAGGTGACCGACCACTATCTCAAGCAGGAAAAGGACGCCGTCCAGGGCGTCTTTACGGCCTCCGGCTTCGGGTTCGGCGGCGCCGGGCAGAATGTCGGCATCGCTTTCGTGCCGATGAAGGATTTCAGCCTGCGCAAATCGCCGGCCTTGTCGGCGCAAGCGGTTGCCGGGCGCGCCATGGGCGCCTTCCGAGGGATCAGGGACGCGCAGGTCTTCGCGCTTGCCCCGCCTGCCATCCAGGGCTTCGGCAACACCAACGGCTTCGACTTCTACCTGCAGGACGTCAACGGCGCCGGCCATGACGCGCTGATCCAGACGCGCAACCAGCTGCTGGGTCTCGCCGCGCAGAGCAAGCTGCTCGCCAGTACCAGGCCCAATGGCCAGGAGGACCAGCCGCAATTCTCGATCGATATCGACCAGGAGAAGGCCAGCGCGCTCGGCGTCAGCCTTGCCGACATCAACAACACGCTGTCGAGCGCCTGGGGCAGCGATTACGTCAACGACTTCATCGACCGCGGGCGGGTGAAGCCGGTCTATATGCAGTCGGACGCGAACTTCCGCATGCAGCCGGAAGACCTGGACAAATGGCAGGTGCGCAATGCCGGCGGCGCCATGGTGCCGTTCTCGGCCTTCGCCTCCAGCCACTGGACGTTCGGTTCGCCGCGGCTGGAACGCTACAATGGCTCGGCGGCGGTCGAGATCCAGGGCGCGGCGGCGGCCGGCGTGAGCTCCGGTGCGGCGATGGACGAGATCGACCGGCTGGTGGCGCAACTGCCGCCCGGATATTCCCACGAATGGACCGGTCTGTCGCATCAGGAACGGCTTTCAGGCAACCAGGCGCTGTCGCTCTATGCGATTTCGGCGCTGGTCGTGTTCCTGTGCCTGGCGGCACTTTATGAGAGCTGGTCGATCCCGTTCGCGGTCATGCTGTCGGTGCCGATCGGCATTTTCGGCGCGCTCGCGGCGGCAACGCTTTTCGGCCAGACCAACGACGTCTATTTCAAGGTCGGCCTGCTGACCACGATCGGCCTGGCCGCCAAGAACGCCATCCTGATCGTCGAGTTCGCCATCGAGCGGCAGGCGGCCGGCATGGGGTTGGTCGAGGCGACGCTGGAAGCGGCGCGACAACGATTGCGGCCGATCCTGATGACGTCGCTGGCCTTCATCCTCGGCGTCACGCCGCTCGCGATCGCCAGCGGTGCCGGCTCTGGCGCGCAGAACTCGGTCGGCATCGGCGTGATGGGCGGCATGATCGCGGCGACGGTGATCGGCGTGTTCCTGGTGCCGCTGCTGTTCGTCACGGTGCGGCGCATCTTCAAGGGCAAGGTGGCCAAACAGGATACCGGCCCGGATCTCGGGCAAGGCACGGACGAGAAGCCGGCGACGGCCAACTAGCAGTAAGGAACTTCCCATGACAGGTTTGAAACGTGGCCCGGTGGCCGCGGGGCGGCTCATTGCGCCCATGATCACGGCTGTTTTGCTTGCCGGATGCGTCGTCGGGCCGGATTACCGGACGCCGATCCTGCCGATGCCGGCGAACTGGAGCGGTGAGAAGCCGACGAAATCCGCCCAGCCGGCGCAGCTGTCGCAATGGTGGCAGCGCTTGCACGATCCGCAGCTCGACACGCTGGTCGCGGAAGCCGTCGCTGGCAACCTCGACGTCGCCACCGCCAAGGCCAAGATCCGCGAGGCGCGTGCCAGCTATCGCCAGAGCGCCGGCACGCTGCTGCCGTCCGTGGATGGCTCCGGCTCGGTGACGCGCGACAAGTCGTCAGAGACCACGGCGGGGACCAATTCGATCTACAGCGAATACCAGGCCGGTTTCGACGCCAGCTGGGAGCTCGACCTGTTCGGCGCCAACCGCAGGGGCGTCGAGGCCGCGCGCTACGGCGTGGACGCGGCGCAAGAGGAATTGCGCGCGACATTGCTGACGCTGGTCGGCGATGTCGCGTCCTATTACACCCAGGCGCGCGGCTACCAGGCCCGCATCGCGCTCGCCCGGCGTTCGGCCACCTCGCAGCGGCAGACCGCCGAACTCACCCGCACCATGGCGCTGGCAGGGTCGGCGACAGCGGCAGACGTCGCCAAGGCGATGGGGCAGGCGGCGAGCACCGAGGCCGCGGTGCCGACGCTGGAAGCAAGCTATGCCGAGGCGGTGCATCGCCTGTCGGTGCTCACCGGCCGGCCGCCGGCCGCGCTCAGCGAGCGACTGAAGCGCGGCAAGCCGATCCCGTCGCCGCGCCTGCCGATGCCGACCGGCATTCCCGCCGACATCCTTTTGTCGCGGCCGGACGTGCGCATGGCCGAGCGGCAATACGCGCAATACACCGCCAAGGTCGGCCAGGCCGAGGCGGCGCGCTACCCTTCGGTCAGCCTGACGGGGAACATCAGCACGGCGGCCCTCAATCTCGGCGATCTCGGCAAGAATTCGTCGATCGGCTGGTCGTTCGGGCCTTCGCTCAGCGTGCCGCTGTTCAATGCCGGCCAGCTGCAGGCCGCCGCCGATGTCGCCCGCGCGCAGCGCGACCAGTATTTCATCGCCTATCGCGCCTCGGTGCTGACCGCGCTCGAGGATGTCGAGAATGCGCTGGTGCTGATGGCGCAGGAGCGCATCCGGATCGGCAAGCTTGCCTCGTCGGCGAAATCCTATGGCGAGGCGGCGAGCCTCGAAGGCACGCTCTACAAGGCCGGCGAGACCAGCCTGCTCGATGTGCTCGACGCCCAGCGCTCGCTTTACACGGCCGAGGATTCCCTGCTGCAGAGCCGCGTCCTTCTGGCGACCAACTACATCGCCCTCAACAAGGCGCTCGGCGGCGGCTGGGACGGCGCGGTCGACAGCGCGAAGCCCGAGATCGTCGACGTCAGGACCGGGCCAAGACTGGCGTCGACGATGACGGCACCGTGACCAGTTGCGCCTGTCCTGGAGGCGAGGGCGGCCTATACGCTGGCGGCCTCATTCGCGCCCGATGCCGGCATCCAGTCCGACCTGGCCGGCGGCGAGCTGCACAAGCTGGCCTCGCGAGGCAACTTCCAATTTGCGATATATGTTGTTCATATGGATCTTCAGCGTGCCTTTCGAGATGCCGATGTCGAGCGCGATCCGCTCGTAAGGCTTGTCCCCGGCAACGAGCCGGGCGATCTCCATCTCCCGCCTGGTCAGGCGTGACGACAGGCTCCGCCATCTGATCCGGCGGGACGCCTCGATTTCAAGGGCTTCGCCGACAATTTCGGCAGGCAGCCAGTGGCCGCCGGCGGCGACCTGCCGAATGCATCTCAGCAGCGTCCCGATGGCGGACTCCTTCAGCACGATCCCGGCGACGCCGGCCATGACGATGTCGTAGAGCTGGCCTTGTGACGCGCCGGCCGTCAGCATCACACATCGCGTGCCCGGCGTTTCCTTGCCGAGTTCAACGGCAACGTCGAGTCCGCTGAAGCCCGGCATGTTCAGGTCGATCACCGCGACGTCGGGCAGGTCTTGCCTGATCCTGGTCAGTGCGCTCCTGCCATCCAGCGCGGATCCGACGACCGTATAGCCGGGGTCTCGGGCAATCAGGTCTTCCAGGCCGTGCAGGAGCAGCGGATGGTCGTCGACAATGAACACAGAAGTGACCATCCTTCAGCCGCGCTCCAACCCGGTCAGGCTCGCACACCCTATGCGATGACCCATCCCGACAGCATCGTGTTTTCGGAAAGAATTAGCAATTACTAAATCAATGTCGATACGCTGTCGGCACCAAGGCGCCCGGTGCCGAAATGAAAACAGGTCGGTTCCGGGGCGCCATTGCCCGTCCGTGACTTGATGAGATCACGGGCCTGACTCCAGCGGCCTCGTCGGTGAGAGTGAAAGCCGACAAACTTTCATACAAATCGGCTAATGTTGCAGGTCTTTACTTCAACGTTCGTGGTATTTAACGATATTGAATTTTCGTTCGCGCCTATAACCTCGGTTATATAGACGCATCCATTGCAACCTGCGCAATATGGTTAGGGGAATATTAAGGCTCTGCCGGTCGGCATCGACCGCGTGAGTTTGGGCGTGGGGCGTGGGCGTGGCAGGCGGTTCGAAGGCACTTGTGTTCCGTCATGCCGCAGAAACAGCTGGCGAAGCGAGTTCAGACTTCGCCGTCGCCTCGGTACTTTTGTCCAAATTCACCCACCTTCTTTTCGCGAAACGGTCGCTCATCGATACGCCGCGTTCCGCGGGAGCCGGGCGTCCGGAGCTAGCAAACTGGATAGACGGAAGCGGCTTGGCCGCTGACCGGACGACAATGTGGAGGAAACGATAATGGCAACATATCTGGGCTCCGGTGTCCTTCTCGAGGCAACGACCGAGGGGTCGGGAACCGGCAACTACGATTCCTTCCTGCGGCTGCAGGCGACAGGTATCGAGGAGGGCTTTAACACCGACCAGAACGGCAACGTCCTCGATAACAAGGCGTCCTTCACCCACGACCTGCAATACGGCAACATCCAATCGATCAATGTCGGCGGCGTCGACTATCTCGAGTTCCGGCTCGACCTCAACGAAAGCAACAACGCCGTAAACGCCGACATCACGATGACCGGCCTGGATATCTACATCTCCAACGCCGGAGCGACCCTCACCGACTACAATGCAGGCTTCGCCGGATTCACCTCCGTCTTCCACCTGAGCGCCGACCAGTTGCTGATCGATTCCAACCATGGCTCGGGAACGGACGACTACCGTGTGCTCGTCCCGGTCAGCGACTTTACGGCGGCCGGCGTCTCTCCCGGATCCTATGTGACGCTGTTTTCAAGCTTCTCCGGAGCCAATGGCGGCTTCGAGGAGTGGCGCACCCTTACGACCCCCGGCACCGGCACGGATACGCCTGGAATCGGCATCGACAAGGTGACGGTCGACGGCGCGGCAACGGGCGATGGCTTGAACGTGCTCGCCGGTGATACGATCAGCTGGCAATATACGGTGAGCAACACCGGCAACGTCGCATTGTCGGACGTCACGGTCACCGACAACCAGGGTGTTGTCGTGACGGCGGTTCTCAGTGGCGGCTTCAACGTCGGCGACATCAATCACAACAACCTGCTCGACACCACCGAGACCTGGAGCTTCACCGGCAGCGGCACGGCCGTCAAAGGCGACTATGCCAATGTCGGCCACGTTTCCGCTTCAGCCGGTGCGGCTACCGTTACCAGCGACGACGGCTCCAGCTATTTCGGCGCTGATCCCGAGATCGCCATCGACAAGGTGACGGTTGACGGTACGACATCGGGCGACGGCCTGAACATCCTGGCCGGCGAGGCGATCTCCTGGAAATACACGGTCACCAATGTGGGCAACGTCGCGCTTTCGGGCGTCAACGTGACCGACAATCAGGGCGTCACCGTCACGCCGGATCTCAGTGGCGGCTTTAATGTCGGCGACACCAACCATGACGGCAAGCTCGACCTCACCGAGACCTGGACCTTCACCGGCACCGGCGTTGCCGAAAAAGGCAACTACAGCAATGTCGGCACGGCCACGGGCTCCTTTACTGACGATGCCAGTCATGTCGCCACACCTAGCGCCACCGACGGCTCCAGCTATTTCGGCGCTGATCCCGAGATCGCCATCGACAAGGTGACGGTCGACGGTACGACATCCGGTGACGGCCTGAACATCCTGGCCGGCGAGGCGATCTCCTGGAAATACACGGTCACCAATGTGGGCAACGTCGCGCTTTCGGGCGTCAACGTGACCGACAATCAAGGCGTCACCGTCACGCCGGATCTCAGCGGCGGCTTTAATGTCGGCGACACCAACCATGACGGCAAGCTCGACCTCACCGAGACCTGGACCTTCACCGGCACCGGCGTT